>JAPSHM010000317.1 GCA_031179845.1 Pedobacter sp. | reverse complement strand
AGGGGTGATGTCGCCGTCACCATTGATGTCCTGGAACCTGAAACCTCCAACTCTCGCGCCCGAATAACTTGGGACGCTCGCTATTTCATTTTCATTTTGGTAAATTCCTGCAACCTGGTACCCATAGAACGAACCGAATGGGGTACCTGCTTTCAATATACTAGTCGTCAGGCTTCGAACGTTACCATATGGCTGTTCAGAAATTCCATCTGCAAGTTTGACGATTTTATTAACGTTTCTGGAAATATTAGCTACGGCATCAAACTTAAATGGACTATCATTCTTCAACCCGCTGTGATATCCAAGGGTAAGTTCTATCCCCTTATTGCTCATGTCACCGGCATTAACGTATGGAGACGCACCCATACCGACAGCGGTAGAAGGACGAGGTATAGGATAAAGCATATCGCTGGTTTTCTTATCATACCAGTCAATTGATCCGTCAAATGTTCCACCTTTCAAAGTAAAGTCTATACCTAAGTTGATGGAAGCAACTGATTCCCATCGTACATCTGGGTTGGCGTAACCAATTTGATTAATTCCCGCGATAACTCCATTTCCACCACCCAATGGATAGCCACCATTGTTAAGTGAAGATGAGAACCTGTTTATATACTGGAAATTATTGATCCTTTGATTACCGGTCTCGCCGTATCCACCCCGAATCTTTAGATCAGTGATAAATTCGGACTTCATAAATTCTTCTTCAGAAATTCTCCAAGCGGCACTTACTGCGGGAAAATTACCGTATTTATTGTCTTCTCCAAAATTCGACGAGCCGTCTCTTCGAATAGTTACACTTGCCAGATAACGGTCGTTGAAACTGTAATCTGCTTTGGCAAAAAGGGAGGATATAGATCCTACTTCACCTGTACTTGTATTACTTATGTTTGCAGCACCTACTCCTAAATAATAATAGTTAGGATCGCCAATTAAAAAGAAATCATTCCTGCCTGCGTCAAGCTGACGTGTTCTTGTTCTAATCGCTTCAGTACCGGCCAGGACAGTTAATCTATGTTTATCAAATACTTTTGTATAATTTAAAGTATTTGTCCAGGTCCATTCCGTTCTGAATCCCTGGTATTCAACCAGGTTGTTGGAGTTGTTTCCTTCGGAGAACTCGAGATTCGGATAGCGCATCGATAAGCCATTATAGTTTTCATAACGCAGACCAAAATTGGTACGCGCAACCAGATCTTTTAAAATGTTAACCTCGGCGAAAGCGTTGCCAAAAAAGAAGTTACTTTTGTTGATGTTATCTTTTGCACGGTGTAAGAATGCTACCGGGTTTTCGGCGTTTCCTAATTCGCTGCCTCTTGAACCAGCAAAATTGCCTGCAATGTCACGAACTGGAATGATCGTTGGAATACGGTATGCCCAGGCAATGGCGCTGCCTTGATCCTGGTATTCTCCAGGAACGCCAGGGTTTACCCCCAGTCCAAATCCTTCAGAATAAGCATATTGAGCATTCTGCCCAAAACGTAGTTTATTATCGAAGGCATTAAACTGTGTATTGTTTCTTACTGTGTATCTGCTAAAACCAGTGTGTTTAATCGTTCCTTTTTGGTTTAAATATCCACCAGAAAAGTTGTAAAGTGCATTTTCATTACCACCACTTGCACTTAAATGATAGTTCTGAATAGGTGCACTTTCTGTCATTTCATCGAACCAGTTAGTTCCTTGTTTATTGGCACGAGTGATCTGATAAAATGTACTTGGATCCCTGGAATACCTGTATTTAGCTGGGTCTGCATCCGCGGCTGTAATGTTCTGACCAAATACAGAGCCTGCTACAAGATAATCTGGTAGCGTTGGATTGGTTCCTGAGCCGTAGTTGACACTTGCTGGAGGCGTTTGCCCGGCATTAGTGTAACCTCTGGACAAATACTGGGCGTATTGTAGTGGGTTCATCATTTTTGGAAACACTTCTTTTCTTGGTGACTGTAGACCGTAGTAAGTGTCGAAAGTGATCACCGGATTATCTTTTTGTCCCTTTTTTGTAGTGATGATCACTACACCATTATTTGCTCTTGCGCCATAAATAGAGGCTGATGATGCATCTTTTAGGACTTGCAAACTTTCGATATCATTCTGGTTGAGCCAAAATAGGTTCCCATCGAACGGAACTCCGTCAATTATATACAATGGGTTGTTATTACCGATGGTACTTGTACCACGGATCCTGATTTGTGGACTAGATCCTGGTGCACCATCTGTGATGATCTGGACACCTGGCGCACGTCCCTGTAATCCTTCAACCGCACTGGCGGCGGGCTGCGACTTCAACTGCGTAATGTTCACAACAGATACTGCTCCGGTTAAATCTTTTTTGCGCTGGGAGCTATAGCCAGTTACAATCAATTCAGTTAAACTATTTGGGCTAACCTGCAGGCTCACATCAATAACTGTTTGATTACCTACTGTGATTTCCTTTTGCGTGTATCCGACAAATGAAAATACGAGTACATCGCTGGGCAAAGCAGTCACTGAATAGTTTCCGTTTGCGTCTGTTTGAGAGCCCCCGGGTTTACTTTTTAATTTGACCGAAGCCCCGATAATGGGTTGGTTGTCATCACTGGCGATGACCTTACCAGTGATTCGAGTTTGAGCACTCGCGCTAAAAGCAAGGCCCAGACTTAACGTCAAGAGGAGGACAGTCCCCTTGATAAGCGGTAGATTTCGTTGCATACTTTTAAATTTGGTTTAATTAATTTGGTTGATATTTGTTGAGCGTCCCTGCGCTCAAAGCGCTTTTTTTATTTATTTAAAATTAGGGAATAGTAATGCGCTATGAGTTTAGTATTCAAGCGAATATTTGTATTATATTAACCACTACTTGTTCAATGGGATCGTATTACTAACGAGAAAGCTTGCCCTGTACTCCAGCGGGTGCTTGTCAGTGACAGATTTAAACTGATGATAAAAGTGCGAAATATTATTGTAGCCACATTCATAAGCGATTTCAGCAACGTTTAGATCTTGCTCAACCAAAAGCCTGCAGGCATGACCAATTCGCACTTCTATCAAAAATTGAACGTAGGTCTTTCTTGTTTTTTTCTTAAAAAACCTACAGAAAGAGTGACTTCCCATGGCAATCAGGGCGGCTACATCTTCCACCAAAATTCGCTGTTTGAAATTGTTGAAAGTGTACTCAAATATTTTGTTCATTCTTGACCTGTCGGCCAGATTTATGTCTGGAAAAAAGCCATGGCTTGATATAGTATCGAATTCCTGTGTGTAGGCTAGTAGCTCCAGGGCAGAGAGTAAATGCACCATTCTTCTCGAAGGAGATTCTTCAAGCATGTCCTCAGTGATTCGGGCAATCTTTTTCCTGGTTTCTCCTTTAATCCTCAACCCGAGTTTTGAAGTCTCCAATAGTTTTATAATTCCCTTCATTTCCGGCAGATTCATGAAATAGCTGCCCCAAAGTTCCTGCTGGAACAGGACAACTACAGATTCACCTACTTTGTCGTCCGTTCTTTCCATGAACTTGCGCTCATGCCTGAAAGTATGAGGCAGGTTTGATCCAAACAAAAATGTATCACCGCTTTTAAAAGGACCGGTATAGTCGCCAATCAAGCAATTGCCCGAACTTCTTTTAATGTGAAGCATTTCGATCTCAGGGTGGTAGTGCCAGGGACTCAGCATTTCTGTCCCAATGTCTTTATGTATATTGAAGGAATGATCCGGAGTGATGGTAGAGTTTTTTAATACGGCTTTCATTTAGGTATGCTTTCATTAGGTATTCATAAGGTATTTAGAAAATGGAGAGGTTCGTTAACCTAAATCCCCGCGAAGTATGTTAATATCTTGGGGGGAACCGGATAAGGTATCAATCTTGGGAGTGTGTTTGAGTCGAGCGTCAATAGACGCGTAAATAATATACGCATAGGTTCTATAGTTGGTTAGTCTTTGAGCGTAAAGCTTTTGGCTTATACACTTCTTAGGTGAAATGCAAATTAGCCAATCATCAGAAAACTCTAACTCCATTATTTTAGCAAATAAATGTGTTATATTGACATGAAGTTAATAATAAAGCTTGGCCAATACAAATTTAACTTCGCTCGGCAATGTACTTTTTTGTCCACGGTAATGATTGTTAGCTACAGAAACGGCTGGATTTATTTTAGCAGGACGGTAGGTAGCTTTGGTTGCAGGGTCGGTATAAGATCGTATCAGTCAAAATTATTGAATAGTCTCTGCTGCTGTTCTTCGGAAAGAAATCCACCCGGCGCTATCTTCAAACTGGATGCTAAAGACGCGGTACTGAGATCGATCAGCACCATGTAGGTATTTAGATCAATAGATCTGATTTTACGGGTTGGTATAACTGTCTTTTCATTTGAACTTGATACCGGGGTATGGACGATGAGGTAGGGGAGTGTCCAGTCTTCCGTATTGAGTAAGAAGTCTTCGGTATCACCAACCGGACCATCTTCGTTATAGACCTTATAATCAGTGATATGCTTATAACTTCTTAGATGTTTGTCGTAGTGGTGTTCCACGTTATCCATCTCGTTAGATAACTCGGCTGCGCCGGTGATCATTGCTGCGGAAGGATATCCCATTCCAGCACTTCCATACGGCCAGGCGTAATGCTGGTATAGGTCGGCTTCCGACTGCTTAGAAACGGGTTTATCTGTATCG
>JAPSHM010000316.1 GCA_031179845.1 Pedobacter sp. | reverse complement strand
TTCGCTCAATACCCTAAAATACCAGCCGATATAGGGAAAGCTTCAGCCGACTTGATGAAAGAAGCTTATCGCCAATCAGATATCGCCTGGCAAAAGGCACTTCCTATCATTGAAAAGGAAGCTAAGGAAGGGAAACCCTATATTCCCTGGGCAGGAAGACCAGTAGATCTGCCTCAATCCGAATTACTGGCTTTTCCAGGTGCGGAAGGTGGTGGCGCAAATAGCTTTGGCGGACGCGGTGGTCGTGTGATTGTCGTGAAGAATTTAAATGACAGTGGTCCGGGCTCTTTGCGTGATGCCTGTGAGCAGGGTGGTGCAAGGATCGTTGTCTTCAACGTATCTGGTATCATTCGCATCAAAACCCCTTTGATCATTCGTGCACCTTATATTACCATAGCAGGTCAGACTGCACCCGGTGATGGCGTTTGTGTGGCTGGTGAATCGGTTTGGTTAAACACCCATGATGTGGTTGTCCGTTTTATGCGTTTCAGAAGAGGAGAGACTTTTGTAGGTCGCAGGGATGATGCTATCGGTGGAAACCCGGTAGGTAATATCATGATCGACCACGTTTCTGCAAGTTGGGGATTGGATGAGAACATGTCCATGTACCGCCATATGTATAACGACAGTACCGGAAAAACAGAAGAGAAATTGGCTACAGTGAATATTACCATTCAAAATTCGATCTTCTCAGAAGCCCTCGATACCTGGAACCATGCATTTGGAAGTACGCTGGGTGGCGAGAACTGTAACTTCATGCGGAATTTATGGGCTGATAACGGCGCCCGTAACCCATCAATTGGATGGAATGGTGTGTTTAATTTTGCAAATAACGTGATCTTCAACTGGAACAATCGTTCTACAGATGGTGGTGATTACAAGGCGATGTACAACATCATCAATAACTATTATAAACCAGGACCGGTGACTTCACTAAAAGACCCGATCAGTTACCGTATATTGAAGCCGGAATCGGGCAGAAGCAAACTGCCTTATGTGGTATTCGGAAGGGCCTATGTGGAAGGAAACATCATTGAAGGTAATGACAAAGTCACCAAAGACAACTGGAACGGTGGTGTGCAGGTAGAAAATAAAAAAGGAGAATTGATGACCCACGAACAGGCTACTCCATATTTTGCAGCAATGCGGGTGAAAAAGCCTTTTCCAATGGCACCTATGACAATTTTGCCAACGATGGAGGCGCATAAATTTGTATTGGCCAACGTTGGCGCAACGCTGCCTAAACGTGATGCGGTTGATACGCGTGTAATAGAACAGGTGAGAACCGGTAAAATTGTTACGCCAGCAAATGTTAAATTAGCAGATGCACCAGATTTCGAACATCGCAGGCTACCAAAAGATTCTTATAAGCTTGGAATTATCACGGACATCAGCCAGGTGGGTGGTTATCCTGTATACAAAGGAACACCATATAAGGATTCGGATGATGATGGAATGCCAGATAGCTACGAATCGAAAAATGGGTTAAATCCTAATGATGCATCGGATGCTGCGCAGCTTGTTAAAAGTGGATATTCAAATATTGAAGTTTACCTGAATAGCGTAGTACCAGTCAATACAGTAAAACCATAACAGTTCTCTTTTTGATATAACACAGAAAAGATCGTACCCACACCGGGTATGATCTTTTTTTTAATACCATACCAACAGTCATGTCTTCAACCCAGAAATATCCCGGTTCAATTCGAAATTATCAATATCTGGCTAAATAATATTGGCTGGAACGAGATAAATAAATAAATTGTCCGAATTAGCTAATAGAATGAAATTTAATCACTGGTATTTACATTTTATTTTTTTCCTCTTCGTGGCGGCCCAGCAAGCCAGCGCTCAGCACGAAGGATTCATTTATGGAGAGATAAAATTGAAAAATAAACAGGTATATACCGGGCAAATCAAATGGAGTGGGGGACAAATGCTATGGTCGGATATTTTACTGGTTGCCAAACAGGATAATTCTAATCTTAGGTATTTGAATGAATACCAGCTAAACAACCTTCCGACTAAAGTGAAGGAGCCAGAATTGGACTGGAAATTTATGAACTTATGGAGAGATAAGTATCCTGAACGGAAAAGTGAGATCTTTACCCGGTTTGGCGATATTGCTTTAATCCATGTAACCGGACCAAACGAAGCGCAGCTTTATAATAAAAGCGGGTCTAAAACCAGGATAACCGTCGACGAGCGCGAAAACAGGCATTTAGGGAAGGATATTGTGATTTTCAATAACGAGCACAAAAACATCATAAAATGGTCAACCATTAGTACCATCAGATTTTTTGCCGGTCCGGCACAATTAAGTCATATTAAAGGATCTCCAATCTATGGGACGGTGATGACAACCAAAGGCGCTTTCAGTGGGTTTATTCAATGGGATAAGGTGAAATATCTGGACAATCAGCAGCTGGAAGGAAAACTAAACGGTGAATCGAAAGTTCAATATGAATTTTCGAATATTGTGACAATCGAGCGTACCAGTAAAGGCGCATTGATCAGTTTGAAGTCAGGTAAAAAGAAATATCTAACAGAACATCGGGATGTTTCGGCAGCGAATCGTGGTATTGTGGTGATGCACCCCCAATGGGGTAGGGTGATTGTAACCTGGAAAGCTTTTAGATCACTGCATTTTGAAGCTGTACCGGAAAATATGGGCTATCATGCCTATGCCGATCCAAAAAAAATATACGCTACAGTAAGTACCCGAAACCATAAGGTTTATAAAGGAAACTGTATCTTCGATATGGATGAAATTTGGAATAATGAACTCATGGAGGGTGGTAAAGATGGGTTGTACTATCAAATCCCTTTTAAATACCTTATCGCCATGCGACCAATAGGAGAGAGCTATTCCAGCGTGACCTTAGCTGATCAGCGGGAATTGATTTTAGGGCATCACAACGATGTGACAGCAAAAAATTGGGGAATGTTGATTTGGCAAAGGAACTCCAGACATCAGTATATACCCTGGAATACGATTAGTGAAATCTCATTCAGAAAATGATGTACCTAAACTATATAGTCGCATTCTTATGGATTTTAACTGTTATTTCCTTACTCTGGTTCGGTAATCGGTTTATCTTTCGATTCTTAGATGGCCGGGTTTCCTGGTTCGGATATACTGCTAAACGGTTTTTCCTGCAGATGTTGTTAAGCTGCATCTATTCATTGATCTGCATTAATTTGACCTTTTATTTGTTCAGGATTACGAGTACAGAGACTTCACCTGACCTGGCTCAGATTCTGGTGCTCAACATTTATGGGCTGCTCTTTATCATCCCTGTACTTTCTGTTAATTTCGGTATCTACTTTATGATGCAATGGAAAAAGGCAAACATTCAATCCGACCAATTGAAACAGGAGAGCTTAAATAGCCAGCTAGAGGCGTTAAGAATGCATATTGATCCACATTTCCTGTTTAACAACCTCAATGTGCTGGCTGCACTCATTGAAAAAAAACCGAAGGATGCGCAGCTCTTTTTGGAGCGTTTTGCCGACGTATACCGATATGTCCTGCAATACAAAAAAGAAGAACTCGTGCCACTTCATATTGAACTGGCCTTTATATCCTCCTACGTTTTTCTGCTAAAGAAACGTTTTGAACAACAATGTATCATTGAAATAACCATCCCGGATGGTCTTCCAGATCAAATTTGTATACCACCGCTGTCGTTGCAAATGCTCATTGAAAACGTTATTAAGCACAACAAAGCATCTGAACAGCAGCCGTTATTTATTCGTGTTTATATGGAAGATGGCAATACGCTGGTTGTAGAAAATAATTATCAGCCTAAACAGCAACCCGAAGATAACCTGACGCAATCAGGCCTGGAGAATATAAGAAAAAGGTATCGGTATCTTTCAGACAGGCGCCTTAGTATTTCGCAAACTGGGGATTTGTTCCGTGTGAAACTACCACTGTTAGAACTGGAAGATTGAAAAATCAAATTCCTATCTTAGCCCTGGTGCAGCCGTAATAGAAATACGCGACTGCATGAAAAACCTTTAAAAGACAGCGATGAAAGTTTTAATTGTTGAAGATGAGGCGCCGGCTGCCGAACGACTTACCAGTTTGTTGGCAACATACGGTGGCATACAGGTGCTGGACATCTTAACAGGTGTTGAACGTACAATAGAATGGCTTCAGTCGAACCAGTTACCTGACCTTATATTTTTAGATATACAATTAGCAGATGGACTTTCTTTCGAAATTTTTAAGCAAATACCTGTTAAATGCCCGGTCATTTTTTGCACGGCATACGATCAGTATGCATTGGATGCTTTTCAGTTACATAGCGTCGATTATCTCTTGAAACCGGTCCAATATGATAAGTTATATAAGAGCCTGGAGAAAATGAAGGAATTCCGGGTTTCCTTTTCGGTATCTGCAGACCCTATCCAAATGAATGACATTGTCAACATGATCAAAAAAGGGGAGGTCGCCTACAAAAGCAGGTTTATGGTGAAGTCAGGCGCTAAAATAAAGACAGTTAAAATCGATGACATTGCCTATTTCTACTCTCACAACAAACTGAGCCTGCTGGTTACGAGGTTGGGAGAAAAATTTCCATCGCAGCAAGCTGTGGGACGAGGACACCGTCAACTGGTCCGGCAAATTCCGCACCCCCCTGCAGAACTTCACG
>JAPSHM010000315.1 GCA_031179845.1 Pedobacter sp. | reverse complement strand
ATGGAAAGGGCGAAGGACAAAGTGGTGGCGGAAACAGGGAACAAGAAATAGGTAGCATCTCAAGGGCCCTAAAGTCAGTTGCTAAGGAGCTAAATGTGCCGGTATTAGCACTTTCACAGTTAAGTCGTGCAGTGGAAAGCCGACCTGGAGTAAATGGAAAACGACCAATGTTATCCGATCTACGTGAATCCGGATCTATTGAGCAGGATGCAGATATGGTGTTGTTTTTATACCGTCCTGAATACTATGGCATCACAGAAGATGAGCAGGGACGCTCACAGGCAGGTGTTGGTGAGGTGATCATAGCCAAACACAGGAATGGCGAGACCGGGATTGTACCGCTTCGCTTTATCGGTAAATATGTGAAATTTGTGGATTTGGAAGAAAGCTTTTCTGCACCTACTTCGTTCTCGATGGACAGTCCGAGTGCAGGTATGCAGCCATCTCAGGATTTCGACCGTCCGGCAGGAAATATCATCATAAAACCCTCACGCATGGACGATATGAATGATGATGCGCCATTCTAGATCACAGGAAATAGCCCAATAATATTCCAGCAAGTACAATAAAAGGGGTACTGATTCGGGTATAGTTAAGAATCAGAAAGGTAACTACCATGATTATTATTGCCATCGCATTTAATGCGATAGGCATCAACAGCAAAATAAATGCAGCAAGAATAAATCCAACGCTTACCGCATTGATGCCGGTTAATGAATATTTTATACGTGTTATCTTTTTCAAGTCCTGCCAAAAAGGGACAATGAAAAGAACGAGGATCAAACCGGGAAGATTAATACCAATCACGCCTACTATTCCACCCAGGATTTGGCCCATAACGTCAGAGCCAAAATTTCGCATGCTCAACGCGCCGAGATAACTGGTAAATGAAAATGTAGGCCCTGGAAGGGCTTGCTGTAAAGCAAAGCCAGAAAGAAACCTCGATGCACTTAAATATCCTTTCTCTTGAACAAACTCTGTAAACATCAGCGGAACAAGCACCTGACCACCTCCAAAGATCACAATACCATTACGGTAAAAATTCTCAAACAGCCTGATCGGTAAGCTAAATGGAGAGGTACGATTGATGATGGCACCCAACATGGCTAGAAACAGTAAAACCCCAAAAAAATAAGTCAATTTTCTGGGGTTGATCTTTGAAAACAGATTCAGGCGTATGGTACTTTCTTCCGTTGGTGTGCCGATTGCGGAAGATATCATTCCTCCCAATAAGATAGCAAGCGGAAATACATAAGCGGTTCTCAGGACAAGGGTAACGATGGCTGCAGATATTGCCAGAAATATGGTCAATTGAGAGTGCAGCACCCGTTTCGCGAGGTTGAAAGCCCCGTAAGCTACGATCCCTAATGCAATTGGCTGTATATATTCAAGAATTTCAGAAAATTTCTCCTTTTGATCCAGCCTCGCGAAGCTAATAGCGGCAAAGGTCATCATGGCTGCCGATGGAAGTATCCAAATTAAAAACGTAATTATTGATAGCTTCAACCCGCCCACCTTATAAGCGATACCTACAAGCGTTTGAGTAGAGGCCGGCCCAGGCAACACCTGGGCAAGGGCGTTTAATTCAAGCAGATCTTCTTCCGATATGAAGCGGATATTTTTCACAAAATACTTCAGTAAAAGCGCTAAATGTGCCTGAGCACCTCCAAAAGCGGTAAATGTAAAAAGAAAGACATTTCGGATAAACAACAATTGTCTTTTGCCCATTTGCCTTTAACTAATCATCCTCATAATCTAAACCTGCTGCCGAATTGTATGCGCCCTGAAGTTCAGAAAAAGCATGCATATCCCGTTTGTTTTTGGCTGCAACCATACCCTTTTGATAAATATTCAGGGCCTGTTCAGTGTTGCCCAGCTTTTGGTAAAGCTTTCCCAGATGATAATAGGTGCCTACATAGTCCGGGTGATCGCTAACCAGTTCCAAATAAAATTTAAGCGCTTTCTCAGTATCATTGGAGGTGTTGTATTCGGTAGCCAGCGCATATAATACGAACGGATCATTAGGATCACTTTCTAAAAACTCCAATAACTTAGCCAATCGGGTACTTTGCATTTTTAATCCCTGCTTTTTTTAATAGATTTGCAAAAGGCAATTGAAGTCGGACGACGTCAATACCTTTATAAATCATTGTGTAACTTATGAACCGTCATTAGATTAAAATTAATTAAAACAATTAAAGCTCGTGATAGCTTCATAACCATAAAAATCAATATGTAACCTATGAAAATATTAGTTTGTATCAGTAATGTGCCCGACACCACGACAAAAATAACTTTTACCAACGATAATACACAATTCAATGCTTCAGGAGTGCAGTTTATTGTAAATCCTTATGATGAAATTGCTTTATCGAGGGCTATCGAGCTTTGTGAAGGTGGAAAGGGTACGGTGACTGTAGTTAACGTTGGTGAAGAAGCCACGGAACCGACCATTAGAAAAGCGTTGGCTATAGGAGCAGATGATGCTGTAAGGATTAATGCTGCACCAAGAGATGCTTATTATACAGCTTATCAGATTGCTGAATACGCTAAAAGTAATGAGTTTGATATAATCCTTTGTGGACGCGAATCAATTGATTACAACGGCTCCCAGGTAGCAGCGATGATCGGTGAATTTCTCGATATCCCTTCGATCTCCATTATTAAGAGGTTAGACTATGATGGAACCACAGCTACAATTGATCGTGAAATTGAAGGCGGAAAAGAAGTTATCACGGTAACTGGTAAATTTATTGCAAGTTGCGCTGAAGGGACTGCTGAACCTAAAATACCAAATATGCGTGGGATCATGTCAGCGCGAAGTAAACCTTTGCAAGTAGTTGAACCGAAAGAAATTGTACAACTGAGTAGGATAGAAAAATTTGAAACCCCTCCTCCTCGTGGAACCGTAAAATTGATACCGGCAGAAGAAGCTGCCAAATTGATCGACCTGTTACACCAGGAAGCAAAAGTAATCTAATCGTTTCTGTTTCAAATTTAATTTATTTAATAAAGACCTTATGTCAGTTTTAGTATATGTAGAGCAAGTAGATGGTAAATTTAAGAAATCAGTTTTCGAAGCAGTTTCTTATGCCAAAGCCATAGCAGATAATCAGGGCAGCACCTTATCGGCCATTTCTATTGGAAATGTTGCTGAAGCTGATCTGAAAGAGCTTGGAAAATATGGCGCATCCAAAGTTCTCAGTGTTTCCAACGACCAATTGAAAAACTTCGTTAGCCAGGCTTATGCGTCAGTTATCGCTGAAGCAGTGAAGAAGGAAAATGCAGAGGTCGTTGTATTATCAAATTCATTCTCCGGAAAGGGATTGGCACCTCGTCTGGCGGTAAAGCTTGAAGCCGGTCTGATTGATGGCGCAGTAGAATTACCAAATCTTGATGGTGGAAAGTTCCAGGTAAGAAAATCAGCCTTTTCAGGCAAGGCATTTGCCATCACAGAATTAACCTCCGCTATTAAAATAATTGCACTGAATCCGAACGCCTTTGGCGTTAGGGAAAATGCCGCTGAGGCTGCAATAGAAGATTTCGGTGCAGAAGTCAGATCATCAGATCTGGCAGCAATTGTTAAAGAGGTCGTTAGGGCTACAAATAAGATTTCGCTACCTGATGCAGAATTAGTTGTTTCTGCCGGAAGAGGATTGAAAGGACCTGAAAATTGGGGAATGATCGAAGAGTTGGCTGCACTATTGGGCGCAGCAACTGCCTGTTCAAAGCCTGTATCTGATGCAAACTGGAGACCACATGAAGAACACGTTGGCCAAACGGGCATCGCCATCAGTCCAAATTTATACATTGCCATAGGGATATCAGGTGCAATACAACATTTGGCTGGGGTGAGTTCATCGAAAGTCATCGTTGTCATCAACAAAGACCCTGAAGCTCCTTTCTTTAAAGTAGCTGATTATGGAATTGTTGGAGACGCATTTGAAGTAGTACCAAAGTTAATTGAAGCATTAAAAGCACATAAGGGGTAATTAGTCATCCTGCTTGCCATAAGCTGATGAGCAGCTATGGCAAGTTTAACATGACATTTTCTATAAAATGAAAAAAGTAAAACTAGATATTGTTGGTTTATCTTATAGCCAAACCCAGTCGGGCGCCTATGCCCTCGTACTTGGAGAAGTAAATGGCAGAAGACGCCTTCCAATTATTATTGGAGCGTTTGAAGCGCAGGCTATTGCCATAGAGATAGAAAAGATGACCCCAAGCAGGCCGTTAACGCACGACCTATTTAAGACCTTCGCGCAGATCTATCAAATAGAAATTCAGGAGATCTTAATTTATAATCTTGTCGAAGGTGTTTTTTATGCCAAACTTATTTGCACTGACGGAAAGACGACACATGAAATTGACGCCCGTACTTCTGATGCGATCGCACTTGCTGTTCGGTTCAACGCGGCCATCTATACTTATGAATTCATCCTTTCATCAGCTGGCATCGTTATCGAGGGAAATGATTTTCTTTTTCTCGAGAACATCGATAACCTATCCAAAGAACAGGGAACCGAAGACATTTCTTCCATACCTTCTTCCAATTATAAATCATTAAGTCTGGAAGAGCTAAACCAGAAACTTCAGGAAGCCATTGCTGAAGAAGCCTACGAAAAAGCCGCGCGAATACGCGATGAACTAAACCGAAGAAACAATGAGCGTTAA
>JAPSHM010000057.1 GCA_031179845.1 Pedobacter sp. | reverse complement strand
AGATATGAGCTGGATTATACTGGTCATTGCAGGCTTTTTTGAAGTAGGCTTCACAACCTGCCTGAAACTATCAAACAACTTTAGCAATCTGAAATGGAGTGTTGGATTTTTTATCTGCATTATCCTGAGCTTTTTGCTGCTGAATAAAGCTACGCAGACGTTACCAATGGGAACAGCCTATGCTGTTTGGACAGGAATAGGTGCAGTAGGAACGGTGTTGGTGGGCATTTTCTTCTTTAACGAACCCGTTAATTTTTGGAGGGTCTTTTTTATTACTTCGCTGATCGCCTCCATTTTGGGCTTGAAGTTTATCGCCGGTTAATCCGGTTACCTACTTAATTTCGATCGGCAGCTCCACTAAAACGCGGTCCCAGGCAAGAACCATATTCGCACCCTGGGGCTGCGAAGTAAAGGTCATCGAGAAGTTCTCAATTGGCTCTTTCAAGTTTTTAACCGGAACATCAACCCGAACAACATCCTTCGCTATCTGATAACTGAAAGCACCCCAGCGGTCTGTCTGCCTGTTGATGATCAGCGTCCATTTGTCGCGGTTAGGAATCGCAAACAAACTATAGGTTCCCGGTTTAACTGTTTTTCCGCCGATCTTAACCCGCTTAAAGAATTTGATTTCGGTTGATTCATTTGCCCCCACGCGCCAAACCTTATTGTATTGCTCCAATATGCCAAAGATGTCTCTTCCTTTTCTCGACGGCCTTGAATAAACCACTTTTACAAAAGGGGAAGAACCGTCCTTTACTTTCGCTGCATTCAGCGGAAAATAAACGATGTCAGCCGGACTGGCATCAATCGAAGCAAACTTTGGCTCCTGCGCGTCAGCAACAAAAGCAAACATCGCAGCTACTGCGATCAAACCTAATCTTTTCATCGGACCTGCCTAAAATTGAAATGGATTGAACTAATAATGGCGGCCTTTAACGATTTTGTTTAAAAACACTGCACCGAATATTAAACCTATAATTCCGCCCAAGATAGATCCGCCGAAACTACCTGAGGTAATTGCAGCAGTTAAAATACCAAAAAACAGGCCTAAAACGTAGTAGACCCAATCCAAACTGTTGTTGTTTTCCTCTTTAATCATTGTATGCATTCTTAGCCGGCAAAGATATTGATTTATTTTATCTGTATACAAATATTGGTAAAAGAAAACGGGCATGATAAATCCACCATGCCCGTTTTACCTCAAAAAAATTACAATTTTGAACGTACTTTTGAGTCCCTCCGAACTCAAAAAGCACTTGTTTTAAGATCTTGTCTAATTTGTATCTTCTAAGTTAAAAAAATAAAACATAAAATCAAAATAAATTATTGTGCTTTTAAGCCTTTTTTTGGATCATTTTTGCTAGCTTAATCGCCAAAATATTTCCTTCCAATTATGATGCAAAAACAACGAGTAAAAGGTCAGAGAGAGTCTATATTTAACAATGAGGTCGTATCTCGGTTCGAACTTTACAACAGCCTTTTCCTTACCCTTCCGTTTTACAAGATTAAAGACACCGGCACACTATTACCGCTATTTTTAAAGTACTGTGAAGATGGTGTGAATAACCACAACACCCCGGCAGAGATCATTGACGTTTTTTTTAAGAAATACACGCAAGACCATTCCAATAAGGATGTGATTGACATGTTGTTCCGTTTTATTCAATACATCGAACGTCAGGTGGTATTGTTTGACGCGGTAGAAGATGCCTCTTTCAATAAGTTAAATGCGGCAGATGAACACAACGCTTTATTGTCTTACCTCAAAAAAGGCGTAGACAACAAAGTCCTTAACGATAAGATTGAAAAGTTGATCGATGAATTTTCACTTCGATTGGTGTTAACAGCACATCCAACGCAATTTTATCCGGGCAGCGTACTGTCAATCATTACAGATCTGACGGCTGCGATCAAGACCAATGACATCACTTCAATCAATTTACTGCTTCAGCAGTTGGGAAAAACGCCTTTTTTCAATAAGAAGTCGCCCACTCCAGTAGATGAAGCCCTAAGTTTAGCCTGGTATCTTGAAAATGTTTTCTATTGCGCAGCTGCCAATATCCAGTCGGAAGTGGATAGAAGCCTGAACGATTATAACCTGGAGTCGAAGAAGATCATCGAGCTTGGCTTTTGGCCGGGGGGTGACCGGGACGGCAACCCCAATGTTCATACTGAGTCGACCATACAAGTTTCAAAAATGTTGCGCCAGATCCTGTTCCGCTGTTACTACCGCGATTTCAGGAACATCAAGCGCCGCATTACCTTCAGGGGCGTAGAAGACGCGATTGCTACTGTACACGATGTATTGTACAAGAACGCGTTCGACCCGAACATTGAAATGGAGAACATTGCTGATTTCCTAATCGAAAACCTCAACAAGATCCTGACAACGTTAAATGAAGACCATGATGGCCTTTTTGCTGATGTCGTTTCTGACCTAGTTCGGAAAGTTGAACTTTACGGCAGCCATTTCGCGTCATTAGATATCAGACAAGACAGCAGTGTGCTTAGGGATGTGCATGCTTTTTGCCGTCAGAGCAAGCCGATCGTTTCCCTGTTCCCGGAAAACTATGATAGCCTCCCAGAAGAAGAAAAAATAAAAACTTTGTCGTTCAAAAGCGCCAGATTAAGTAATACAGAAACCACAGACGCACTGATCAACGACACCCTGCAAACTATCGCAGAGATCAAGCAGATCCAAACCAGTAGCGGAGAACCGGCCTGTCATCGATTCATCATCAGCAATTGTCAGCAGGCAAGTGACATCCTGCAACTTATAGAGCTTTTCTTATGGAGCGGATGGGAAGAAGACAACTTATCAGTGGATTTTGTGCCGCTTTTTGAAACTGTCCATGATCTGGCGGATGCAGCAGCAATTATGAATACCTTGTATGCGCATCCATTTTACAAGAAACATTTGGAAAGCCGGGGCAATAAACAGCACATCATGCTCGGTTTCTCCGACAGCACGAAGGATGGCGGTTATTTAATGGCCAACTGGTCCATCTTCAATGCAAAAGTGGCCCTGACAGAAACCGCCAATGCGCACAATATCCAACTGGCCTTTTTCGACGGTCGTGGTGGTCCACCATCACGAGGTGGAGGTAAAACACACCGCTTCTATGCCTCTATGGGCAAAGAGATCGCCAACAAGAACATTCAATTAACGATCCAGGGACAGACCATTAGTTCGCAATACGGATCGATAGATAGCGCGGAGTTCAACATCGAACAACTCATCAACGCTGGTATATCAGCCGGAATTAAAGAGACGCACAATATCTTGCTGGACCCACTGCACAAAAACCTGCTTGATGTGATGGCAAAAGAAAGTTATGACGCATTCGTTGCCCTGCGTAAGCATCCTTTGTTCTTAAGTTACCTGGAGAAATTCTCTCCGCTTACGTTGCTTTCTAAAATTACGATCAGCAGCAGGCCGGTGAAACGGAATTCCGGAGGTGCGCTGAAACTGGAAGACCTAAGGGCGATCAGTTTTGTAACCTCCTGGAGCCAGTTGAAACAAAATATCCCTGGTTTTTACGGGATGGGCAGTGCTTTGAAGCGCCAGGACGACGAGGGGAACTGGGACAAAGTAGTGAAGACCTACGAAGAATCCGGTTATTTTAAAACCATTGTCGACAACTGTATGATGTCGATGAGCAAATCCGACTTCTCGATTACTGCACATTTTGCGAATGACAAACAGTATGGCGATTTCTGGAAGATGCTGCATGATGAATTTGAGCTCTCTAAAGCGATGCTTTTAAAGCTGTCTGGTCACAACACCCTAATGGAGAATTACCCGGTGGAGAAGACTTCTATCGCAGTCAGAGAGAAAATCGTATTGCCACTTGTACTCATTCAGCATTTTGCGCTCGAGCAGTTGCAGACCGAACTCTCGGAAGAAGAAAAACAATCTTATGAAAAACTAGCCATTAGAACGGTTTACGGCATTGTAAATGCCGGCCGGAACTTGGCTTAGCCCCCTAACTATAGGGCTTAATAAAATATAGGCTTAATAAAAAAGGCGACCGTATTGGTCGCCTTTTTTATGCTTGAATTTTTTTAAATTAATGCTTATCGATTGATCCCATGACCTTCTGGCCAAATGCGTTCAACGCATCCTTTTCAAGAGCCCCTGCCTTTACACTTTGATGTACTTCCAGCGCACCGCAAATATTGGTGATCATCTCTCCTGCCACATCAATTTCTTCCTCACTTACTCCTCTAAATTCACAAAAAGCTTCTAACACCGTTAAAGTTGCTTCAAGGTCTTCTGGTGTATTACTTTGGAATAGTTGTCTTATAACCGGAATCTTCATTATTTTATCTTATCAAAAAGTTCATTTAACACTTCTGCTTTATTGGTCTGAACCTGGTCAACCAATGCACCGCCTTCAAAGGCAGCAAAAGTTGGCAGATTATCAACGTTTGCAAGTTTTCTGGAAGCTGGAAGCTTTTCTGCATCTACGATCAGAAAGGCAACATCTTCATGCTCCGCCGCCAGTTTCTTGAACTTCGGTTTCATGATCCTGCAGTTTCCACACCAGGAAGCTGCGTATTGAACCATTACCTTTTTGTTCTCAGCCACGTACTGTTGAAGGTTATCTTCTGTTAGTTCTAAAAACATATTTATGATTTATTAGTTAGCGCTCAGGTATTCCGCAACGCCAACCCTGTTCGCGCTCATTGCTTCTTTGCCTTCTTCCCAGTTCGCAGGGCACACTTCGCCATGTTTCTGTACGTGGGTATAAGCATCGATTAAGCGCAAATATTCTTTAACATTTCTGCCAAGTGGCATGTCGTTCACACTTTCATGGAAAACTTTTCCAGTCTCGTCAACCAGGTAGGTAGCTCTGTAGGTTACGTTAGATCCTGAAAACACTTCATTTCCTTCTTCATCATATTCAACTTCCTGCTCAACGATACCTAAAAGATTAGCCAATTGTCTGTGCGTATCCGCCAGGATCGGATAAGTTACGCCTTCAATACCACCATTGTCCTTCGGTGTACTCAACCAGGCAAAATGTACCTCGTTGGTATCGCATGAAGCACCGATAACGATGGTGTTTCTTTTTTCGAAATCAGGCAACGCAGCCTGAAAAGCGTGCAATTCTGTTGGGCAAACAAAAGTAAAATCCTTTGGATACCAGAATAATAAAACTTTTTTCCCTTTATTGATTGCTTCTTCAAAAACATTGATCTTCAAATCATCGCCCATTTCGGACATTGCATCAATGCTAACACTCGGGAATTTTCTACCTACTATTGCCATAATTATATTTTGTTTTTATTGATTTTTTTAACAGCGCAAAGGTATGCCTATGTCTAGTCAAAAGCAACCCTATTACAAAGATAACAGATACTTAATCTTGATAGACGCATAGACGCACTCTATAATCTTCTGCGGTTAAATTAGTTTGGGTCTATGAGAAGCTCAACAGTATCCGACTATCGAACAACCCTGCCGTTCCGATCTATATTGACTTGGAAAGGATTTAGATATTCGTCCACCAGGACGGAAAATTCCCTACGGGTAACGGCCCTATTCAAGTCAAATTCGCCATTAAACTGGTAGGCGCTACTCCAATTCTTCTCCACTGTCGCTTTAGTGTGCTCCAGACCTTTATTGCCCACCATTGCAATCATGTCAATTAAAGATCCAATCGTCATTGTTGGTTCCTTATAGTCGTCAAACCAGATTTGTGCCTTATAATAGAACGCTTTGACGGGTTCCCTGATCTCCGCAGTAGTGACCACCTGTTCTGGAGAAAAATGTACTGAGCCATTGACCGGAATGCCCTTTAGAAAACCGGAAAGGCCTACAAACTGAATCGGCTTCCAATTTGGATCTTGCGGATTCAAATCCGCAAATGGCATGACCGACAATTTGAAGCTGATCAGCTCTTTTTGGATTGGCTTTAACGCCGCCAATGAGGTCTTGGTCTGAAAAAAAACGGCGTAAGCTGCGACCGCTCCCCCGGCTTGTCCGGCGGCTATACTTTCCCGCTCCCCGTCCAACATGACCAAGTTCTCTTCCCCCGGCAGCAAGAAGTTGTACATAGGAATGATATTGGCTGTACTGTTGTTATGGAAATACCCGGAACTTAAACTCAGGCGATACTGATTATCCTGATAGGTAAGGGGCTGCCACAGCGGTTTCGAGGGTGTTGAAAGCGCCAATGCACCATTTAAGTTCCCGCTGCCATCTGCATTCACCAACACTTCCGCTTTGATCGTCCGGCCATCCTCCAGCAAAACGTTCCAATTGTTTCCGGTTCTTTTAATTCTTGACCATTTGATGCTTCGGATCACCGATAAGTTTTTGGTACTGTCAGCCCATTTGCTCAATACAGGATTTGCACTGATTTTCTCTAACGCCACCTTAACGGTACTATCAGTGATGCCAGCGGCGCTATCAATAATTCCTTTGGCCAATCGAACTTTCTTCAGCAATTCGAACTCCAGTCCTGAAGCTAAGCTCTGTCCTGTCGACGTGATGTCGAAGTCCGCAGTTTGGATCAGCATCGTTGTTTTTACTCCGGAAAGCGCCGATTGAAAGCCAGCCCCAACAGCACTATTTCCATTACCGATCACCAACACACCTGTCTTTATGGTTTGTGCCATGGCGCCGGCTGCGATGACCAGGGCGATCAACACAATAAACAATCCTTTTTTCATCTTTACTATTCTTGGTATACGATTGATCATTTGCACCATCATCAAACCAGCTCAAAGAGCGGTTCAATGCTTTTTGCAAAAACATAAATATACGCTTAGAAACAGCAATGCAACACAAGAAGTTTAGAAATTAACATTTTGGGTAATCTTCAACCGGAGGGGGTCGGGAAAACGCCAGGGGCTTGATCAAAATGGAAACGCCAGAACGGCCAATCTACCCACGGCAAAATAAACCGGGTAGTCCGCTGATTGAACTACCCGGTATACGAATTACTTAGCTTGTGTGAAGCTTACTTAACTTCTGTAAATTCCAAATTCAAACCAATTTTGACGTCTTTAGCAATACCAGCTCCGGTTGGATCGAATTTAATGTTATAATCCAGGCGGTTAATGCTTGTTGTAGCTGCGAAGCCAACTTTGTTATTTCCTTGCTGATCTTTAGCGCTTCCGCCATAAACCACTGCAAAGACAACATCTTTAGTCACGTCACGTATGGTTAGTTTTCCTGCCAGCGCATACGTGTTGTCTTTAACTTTTTTGAAAGAAGAACTTACAAAACTCATTTTATTGTATTTTTCTGCGTTGAAGAAATCATCTGTTTTAAGGTGATTATCCCTCATTTCAACGCCAGTAGTGATGCTGTTCACATCAACTGTAAAATTAACTTTTGCATCAGTGAAATCAGCTTTTGGCGCATCTACAGATCCTTCAAATTTCTTAAATGAGCCATCCACGAAGGAAATTCCCATGTGCTTTACCGAGAAATTCACAAATGAATGCATTGGGTCTACGGTCCACTTCGTTTGAGCAATCGATGCGGTACTGATCGCTATTGCAATAAAAAATAAAAATAATTTTTTCATAATTTTGGGTTAATGAGTTAATAAGCTACAAATTTATATCGAATGCAACTGGAAAATGTTGATCTATGATAAGAAATGATCAAACATCTGATTGTTGCCCTTTAAGAATAAATCAGATTAACTTAACTTAGCCGGGTAAATAAACTGACCATGAAAAAACTTGTTACCGCAATCCTATGCCTGTGCTGTATTTTTGCTTATTCTGCAAAACCCAAACACCGGTACATTAAGATCCAGACTGATCTTGGCGAATGCGTGATCAAGCTGTATAACGAAACGCCTCAGCACCGGGATAACATCCTGAAACTCGTTGAAAGCGGCACTTATAACGGAACATTGTTCCACCGGGTGATTAAAGATTTCATGGTTCAGGGTGGTGATCCTAAGTCGAAGGACGCCGTAAAAGGCATGAGGCTTGGAGAAGGATCTTTAGGTTACACTGTTCCGGCAGAGTTTCGCGACAGCCTGTTCCATAAAAAAGGTGCGCTGGCAGCTGCGAGAGACAACAATCCTGAAAAGGCCTCTAGCGCCAGCCAGTTCTACCTGGTGCAGGGCAAAATATTTACAGACGAAGCGTTGAATGCCATGGAAAGAACACGGCTGAATTTTAAACTTCCTGAATGGCAGAGAGCGGTCTATAAAACACTGGGTGGTGTACCCCAGCTGGATCGGAATTACACCGTTTACGGAGAAATTGTGAAAGGGATTGACCTGGTAGATAAAATTGCAAACACTGCTACTGACAGCTACGACCGTCCGCTCGCAGATGTAAAAATGACCCTAACCGTTCTGAAGCGCAGGGAAACCAAAAAGCTGGAAAAAGAACTGGTGAAACAGGCCGCAGCAAAAACAACGAAAAAATCTGAAAAAACAACATAAAATTAATGAAGATTATCTCCTATAACGTTAACGGCATCCGTTCAGCCTCAACCAAAAATTTCTTTGGCTGGCTACAAGCTACAGATGCCGACATGATCTGCCTGCAGGAAGTAAAGGCACTTCCTTCTCAGATTCCCGAAATCATAGTACTGATCGAACAGTTGGGCTACCATCATTATTGGTTTCCTGCTGAAAAGAAAGGATATAGCGGCGTAGCGATCTTAACGCGGATCAAACCAAACCATGTGGAGTACGGTTGCGGAGAAGAGTGGATTGATAAGGAAGGACGGATTCTGAGGGCCGATTTTGATGGTTTCTCACTCATGAGCTTATACATGCCATCCGGTTCCAGTGGAGACGAAAGACAAGTGAAGAAATACGAATTCATGCGTTTTTTTGATACGTATATTCGCGACCTGCGCAAGGACTTCGCAAATATGATCATCTCGGGGGATTACAACATCTGTCATACAGCAATGGACATTCATAATCCGAAATCCAATGCCAATTCCTCCGGTTTCCTGCCCGAAGAAAGGGAATGGATGGAGCTCTTTTTGAATAACGGCTTCATCGATACCTTCCGGCATTTCAACAAAGATCCGCACCATTATACCTGGTGGAGTTTCCGGGCCAACTCAAGGGCGAAGAACCTGGGCTGGCGCATCGATTACCATCTGGCGACACAGCCTTTGCAGGACAGGTTGAAAAAGGTAAGCATCCTCGCCGATGCCATTCATTCCGATCACTGTCCCGTATTACTCGAATTAAACCCATAAATCCAATTTAAATTTTTAAAAATGTCTGGACTGCTCATCATCAATATCGGCGCCCTGGTGGGCATCCATGACCCGGAAACCCGAGTGCTGCGCGGAGAACAGATGCAACGACTTCCGATGCTTGAGCAGGCCTGGATATTATGCGAAGATGGAAAGATCGCTGATTTCGGAAGAATGGAACAGCTGCCCCAACAAATGCCAACTGCGGTAGTTACGCAAGATGCACGGGGAGGCTATGTTTTGCCATCCTGGTGCGATTCCCATACGCATATTGTATTCGCCGCAACGCGTGAGGAAGAGTTTGAAATGAAAATCCAGGGCAAAACCTATGAAGACATTGCCGCCGCCGGAGGCGGGATCCTGAACTCGTCAGCCAAACTTCAAAAAGCATCCGTAAGCGAGCTATATGATTCCGCAGGACAACGCCTAACGGATATGATCAGACAAGGAACCGGAGCGGTAGAAATAAAAAGTGGTTATGGGCTGAGTACCGATAGTGAGTTGAAAATGCTCAAAGTGATTCGCAAATTGAAAGAAACGTTCCAAATACCGGTTAAAGCGACATTTTTGGCGGCACATGCTTTTCCAGCGGCCTATAAAAATAACCCGGAGGGTTACGTAAAGCTCATTATTGAGGAGATGTTGCCTAAAATTGCAGATGAAGCGCTCGCCGACTATATCGATGTTTTTTGTGAAAAAGGATTCTTTTCCGTTCAGGATACTGATAAACTATTATCAGCCGGCGCCAATTACGGTTTAAAGCCGAAGATCCATGCCAACCAGCTGTCCGTATCGGGCGCGGTACAAATTGGTGTGAAGCACCAAGCAGTTTCAGTAGACCATCTCGAAGTTACCGATGCTGAGGTGCTCCAAAGCCTGAAAAATAGTGACACCATTGCAACCTTGCTCCCTTCTTGTTCTTTTTACATCAACATTCCCTTTGCAGATGCACGAGGGTTGATCAATTCAGCCATCCCGGTAGCGCTGGCTACTGATTATAACCCGGGGTCCAGTCCGTCGGGAAACATGAACTTCGTCCTGTCACTTGCCTGTATCAAATTGAGAATGCGCCCCGAAGAGGCCATTAACGCGGCTACGCTTAACGGGGCAGCTGCCATGGAACTGAGCAAGGAACTCGGCAGCATTGCAAAAGGTAAGAAAGCGAACTTGTTCATTACGCGGCCCATGTCGTCCCTCGCCATTCTACCCTACAGCTTTGGACAACTGCAGATCGAAACAATTGTATTAAACGGCAAAATAAGCTAATGGAAGGCCTTAAAATTTACGACCAGCACATTTGCTCATCTCTGGTTTCCAAACGCCTTGGAGAAGTTAAAATAGGTCAGCTTGTTAAACATGTCTCAAGTCTTGATGACCTACCTGAATCGACTGCCCGATTTGTATTATTGGGAATACCAGAAGATATAGGAGTTCGTGCAAACCAGGGGACGGGAGGCGCCGCAACGACGTGGGAACCGGCACTAAAGGCATTTTTGAATATTCAAAGCACTCCTTTTCTTCATGGTGAGGAAGTGTTGTTGTTGGGGCATTTCAATTTTCAAGATCCCGTTGGCGCAGACATTGCTCAGCTTCAGCAAAAAGTGGCCGACATAGATGAGCAGGTCTACGCTGTGATCCAACAGATTATTGCAGCAGGTAAAACGCCGATTGTCATAGGCGGCGGACACAACAACGCTTACCCCATCATCAAAGGGGCCTCACTGGCCCTGAAACGGCCAATCGATGTAATCAATATAGATGCCCATGCCGATTTACGGCCGGCTGAGGGCAGGCATAGCGGAAACGGATTCAACTATGCGCTCATAGACGGTTATTTAAACCGTTACGGTATTTTCGGCCTGCAAGAGAATTACAACAACGCAGCGATCCTGGAAACCATGACATCAAATCCGCACATTTACCCGGTATTTTTCGATGAACTGCTGAGCAACAAAGTAACCATCGGCGGCGCCTGGACTACCCTTCTTCAGAAAACAGGGGCAACAACGGGTTTAGAGCTAGATCTGGACAGTATTGAAAATGTACTTTCCAGCGCATCAGGCCCTTCAGGCTTTCGTTTAAACGAGATCAGAACATTGATCCTTACATCAACGAAAAAATTTGCTTACCTGCACGTTTGCGAAGGCGCTGTAGCCCTATCAGACGGTCGGCGTGACCAAAGCACCGCAAAAACAATTGCGTACCTGATCAGCGACTTTATCAAGTCGCAACCTCTGATTTGATCAAAGCTTGAAGACCTTGTGTGGTGTAATGCAGAGGTCAAGCGCAACATCATGCGCATTCACATCGTCAATCCGCTCTACCGGATCAAAGAACGACAGCCCCACCTTTAACGTCTCTATTCCTTGCAAAAAACGGTCGTAAAAGCCTTTGCCATAACCCACGCGGTAGCCTTGGGTGTCGAATGCCAGCATAGGAACCAGTACCAGTTCCACATCTCCGGTATGCAATTCGCCTTTCTCTGGCTCTAGAATATCATATAGATTTTTGATCAGTCCTTCTTTTCCTTTGTACACGTAATTGTGCATCAATGCGGTATCAAAATCAGCCTTAGGGACGATGATCCTGATCTCCGGATGTTCTGAAGCCAGCCAGTCAATAAACAGAAATGTATCCGGTTCATTTTTCCCCTCAATCGGGAGAAAGAGATGAATGGTCTTGATTGCAGAAAAGTCTAAAGACTTGAAATGATGCAGTAACTGTCGACTGTATTTCTCCACCTGCGCATCAGAAAGTCCGTTTCTTTGTATGGTAGCCAATTTTCTGAGCTCTGCCTTTGTCATCAAACAAATATAGAGAAACCACGCTTCCCCGCAAAAATCCTTAAAAAAAACATGGCTTCGGGAACCACTCCGAAGCCATAATCAACCTAAACCTAAAACTAAACTATGAAAATTCTTATTTTACTCTTTCAACATAGTCACCGGTACGTGTATCAATCTTGATCTTATCGCCCTGATTGATAAACATTGGGACTTTTATTTCTACTCCTGTTTCTACTGTTGCGTATTTAAGTGCATTGGTAGAGGTATCGCCTTTTACTGCAGGCTCAGAGTAGGTAACTTCTAATTCCACATGTGAAGGTGTTTGTGCCATAATCGGCTCCTCACTTTCAAATGCAATAATGACATTCATTCCTTCTTTCAAAAAACGGAGGGATTTACCAAACAATAACTTAGGAATGTTAAACTGTTCGAAAGTACTGTTGTCCATCACCACTAAAGCCTCACCATCTTCATACAGGTATTGGTAATCGCTGGTTTCTACCCTGCAAATCTCCACTTCTTCATCAACACGAAACCTATATTCAACCAATTTCCCGGTTTTAACATTTCGCATTCTTGCCTGATAAAATGCCCGTAAATTACCTGGGGTGCGGTGTAGAAACTCCTCCACTTGCGCCAACTCTCCGTTAAATCGAAGAATGTTCCCATTTTTTACTTCCGATGCTTTTGCCATTTTTTTTGAAATTTTGCCTAAACTTTCGGCCTTATTTCGTGCCGCAAAGGTAAAGACTTTTAATTGATTCTACAATAGTAATTTAAAAATATTTTTATAAAGGTATTTGTAGCTATAAATAGCCCCTTTAGCCTGGTTTTCAAATATAAAATTTGTTATTTATAATCGGACAACTGAACAAAATGGTTACAGAAGGCGTATTCCGCTTCCTGATTAGAACCAATGATCAACAGTTTGTTTGCAGTAAACCGTTCTATTAATTCCAGGTACCAGCCCATCCCCTGTTTATCCAGGTTTGAAGTTGGCTCATCCAGAACAAGGATTGGCGCATCCGAACAACAGGCCAGCGCCAGTTTTGTCCTTTGCTTCATTCCGGAAGAGAAATATTTCAGGGCCTTGTCCTGTGATTTTGCCAACCCAAGCAGGTCGAGTATCGACCCGGCATCCATCCCCGAAAAAAAGCCTTTGAATTGGAAATGGAAACGTATGGTTTCTTCCAGGGTAAACTCTTCGATGAGGTCAAGGTAGGGAGCTGCAAACCCAATAGATCTGTAAATATTTTCCACCGGAATATCCGTCCCGGCATGATAACTTAGCGTGCCTTCAGAAGGCGTTAGGTTACCCAGCAATACGCTAAGCAAAGTCGACTTCCCCGAGCCATTTGGCCCCAAAATGGCATATTTTTCAGCCTGATGGAACTGGTAGTCCAAATTTCGGAAGATCCATTCCTGGTTAAACCGTCTTCCAACCTTTGCTAAGCTGATTGTCATCTATCTTAGTTTAGCTACCTGAGCCAAAGCCCTTCATGACCCCTCTGTTGGAGTTCCTGATAAAATCTACAATTTCATCACGGATCTCTGTTGGTGCAAATTCAGCTTCAATCATATCCAGGGCCTTTGTGACGTTGTTATGCTTCACAAATAACACCCGGTAAATTTCTTGTATCTCATTGATCTTTTCCGACGAAAAGCCTCTTCTTCTTAAGCCAACAGAATTGATTCCGGCGTAAGACAGGGGCTCTCTTGCGGCCTTCACGTATGGAGGCACATCCTTTCTTACCAGCGAACCACCGGTGACAAAGGCATGAGAACCTACTTTTACGAACTGGTGTATGGCTACTAAACCCGCCAGTACCACATAATTACCTATCGTAATGTGCCCGGCAAGTGTTGTGCTATTCGAGAATATACAGTAGTCGCCCACCTCACAATCGTGTGCAATATGTGAATATGCCTGAATCAGGCAGTTGCTGCCAATAACCGTTTTCCATTTGTCCTTCGTGCCCCTGTTGATGGTCACACACTCTCTGATGGTCGTATTATCGCCAATTTCTGCCGTTGTTACTTCCCCGGCAAACTTCAGGTCCTGCGGTACACCGGAGATCACAGAACCAGGAAACACCCGGCAGTTCTTCCCTATTCTGGCGCCGTCCATAATCACTACGTTCGAGCCGATCCAGGTACCCTCACCAATCACCACGTCTTTATGGATCACAGCAAACGGCTCAATAACCACGTTATCGGCTATTTTTGCCTGAGGATGTATGTATGCTAAGGGTTGTATCATGTAGTTTCAGTTTCTTTAACTTTTACGATCTGGGCCATCATTTCTGCTTCCACTACTACTTTACCAGCGACCATTCCAACGCCCTTCATCTGGGCGATTCCTCTTCTTATCGGTTCTACAAGGTCACATCTGAAAACGATGGTATCACCTGGCAACACCTGTGCTCTGAAGCGGACGTTGTCAATTTTCAGGAACAAGGTAATGTAATTTCTTGGATCAGGAACCGTGCTCAGTACCAGGATACCTCCTGTTTGGGCCATGGCTTCAATCTGGATCACGCCCGGAAAAACAGGTGAGCCCGGGAAATGCCCCTTGAAGAGTTCCTCGTTCATGGTGACATTCTTCACTCCAACCACATGGGTTTTTGAAAGTTCCAACACCTTATCTATAAACAAAAATGGCTGTCTATGTGGCAAAATATCCATGATCTGTACCGTATCGTACAGCGGTTTAACACTTGGATCGTATACGTGCTGAACCTTTTTATTTTTCTCTTTTTTGATGGCCGCTTTGATTTTTTTAGCAAAAGCCACATTTGCCGCATGCCCAGGTCTGGCAGCCATAATATGCCCTTTCAGGTGAACGCCCACCAGTGCAAGATCGCCGATCATATCCAGCAGCTTATGTCTGGCTGGTTCATTTTGATGGCGCAGCTCCATGTTGTTCAGAATTCCCTGAGGTGCTACTTCTATTTCATTTCGGTTAAATATCTTGGCCAGGTGTTGCAACTCGTCTTTAGTCACTTCCTTATCCACGATCACGATCGCATTGTTTAGGTCGCCCCCTTTGATCAAATTGTTTTGAAGCTGATACTCCAGCTCATGTAAAAAGCAGAAAGTGCGGCAGGAGGCAATTTCTTTTTTAAATTCAGCGATGCTGGATATTCCGGCATGCTGACTGCCCAAGACCGGCGAATTATAATCGATCATACAGGTAAACCTGTAGTCATCCAAAGGCATAGCAACGATCTCAACCTTTCTATCTGGCTCTGTATAAGTGATATTATGAGGAATTTGGAAATATTCCCTGTCCTGGCTCTGTAGCTGAAGGCCTGCACTTTCCAACGCATCCAAAAAATGGATTGCACTTCCATCCATGATCGGCGTTTCAGGTCCGTTGAGCTTGATCAGCACATTATCCAGGTCCATGCCCACTAAGGATGCCATAACATGCTCTACTGTACTTACACTGGCGCCATTTTGCGAAATGGTTGTTCCCCTTGCTGTGTCCGTAACATTATCACAATCCGCATCAACGATCGGAAGACCGGGAAGGTCTGTTCTTTGAAATTTAAACCCGTGATTTTCCGGTGCCGGACAGAAGGTAAGTGTAACATTTGCTCCGGTATGCAGACCTACGCCATGTACCGAAACCTCATTCTTTATGGTCTTTTGCTTAACGTTCATTATTATCTTGGTAATGTGCTATTTTGTTCAATGATCAAAGTAAGTTCCTTTATTTTCGATTCAAGACTGGCTATCCTTTTTTCCACACTTGGCAGTTGCTTAAAAATCACGGAGGCCCGCATCCAATCCCTTAAAGGTTGTGCGGGGCTGCCATGCCATTGCTTGTTCTCTTCAGTTGTATTGAAATTTATTCCCGCCTGCGCACCAATTTGCGTTCCTTTGGCGAGGGAAAGATGCCCGGCAATGCCGACTTGTCCACCAATAACGCATCGCTCTCCCGTTTTCGAACTGCCGGAAACGCCGGTTTGCGCGGCGATCACGCTGTGTGCGCCAATGTCAACATTATGAGCAATCTGGATCAAATTGTCGAGTTTAACCCCTTTTCTGATAAAAGTGGAACCCATAGTCGCCCTGTCGATCGCCGTATTTGCACCAATTTCCACATCGTCTTCTATAACAACATTACCGATCTGGGCAATTTTAGTATACGTTCCGTCTCCCTGAGGTGCAAAGCCAAAGCCATCGCTGCCTATAACGGTGTTGGAATGAATAATGATATTGTTCCCAAGGACAGAACGGCTATAGATCTTAACACCTGGAAAAATGCTGCAGTTTTTCCCAATTTCAGAATCAGCACCAACAAAGACCTGTGCAGAAATCCTGCTGTTATCTCCAACAACCACATTTTCGGCGATGTAAGCAAAAGCACCGATAAAAACATTTTTACCAATTTTCGCTGTAGGGTGTATAAAAGAAGGCTGTTCAATGCCAGTCGAAGCATTCGCCTGGTTAACGGCCTCGTTATATTTCTCCAATAGAACCGAAAAGGCACTGTAAGGATCGGCAACGCGGATCAGTGTGCTTGTCACCTGATGAGAAGGAACAAAGTCATTACCAACGATGACAACTGACGCGTTGGTCAGGTATAAATAGTTTTCGTACTTAGGGTTAGATAAGAAGCATAACGAACCTGGCTTACCATTTTCAATCTTAGAAAGCTCATTAACACTAACGTTTTCATCGCCTTCAATGGTGCCATTTATAAACTCACTTATCTGCTTGGCAGTAAATTGCATCGTACAAAGTTATATGTTAAATTGATATGAACAAATAAACCTATTTTCAGTCACTCGACAGGAATTGGTTGACAGGCTAAAAAACGGTATTAAAATTCAATTATTTTGTTAAAGTTTGCTAAATTATTCGAGGATAACACAGTATGTGTTTCTTTACCGTCTTATCCAGGGACGCTAAGTTAGACAAATCTGAGGCCTTGGCAATGTCAACGATAGTGTTGTCCTTCAATAAAATATTGATATTACCACTCCCTGCATTGTAGGCCCTGTTCCTGATTATATCGGTGAACACAAAGTAACGGACATCGGTTTCATTGAGTTTGAGAAACGCTGCCGTTTGTTCCGTAAGCGCATTTACCCGGTCAACATCCGGTGCATCATTGCTAATTTCTACTTTATATAAATTCCGCTGGGTCAACATGCCGCAAAGCTGCGATAGGATCCGGTCGGGATGCGCTACCCAGACTTTCACCGAGGTAAAAATATCCTGGTCATCTAATTTTGCGAACTGCTCCAGATGCACATCTGTTGAAAAAAACTTTTCTTCCGTGATTTCGTGTTGCAGGAAATGCTGTAAGGCAGGTGTTGCAAATAGCGACTGCCCATGTTTAGACAAATGTTTAGCGCGCTTCAAAATCTTCACCAGCAGCATCTCTCCTGCAATTACGGTCTTATGTAAATAGACCTGCC
>JAPSHM010000056.1 GCA_031179845.1 Pedobacter sp. | reverse complement strand
CATGCCAGTTGATTTCTCCCCAGCAGGATCAACAATAGGATGACTGCAGCGATACTCTGTCTAAACGCGGCTACAAACCACGGTGGAATTGTTTGCACGGCGACGCGAATTCCAAGATAGGTAGTACCCCAAATCAAGGCCACTCCGATCAAGGCAAAAACTAATTTCAAGTCTATTTTACTGATCATATCAAATGGGCAGAACTCAGGATCTGTTCCATCTCTTGCTGTAGTTTCAGTGCTTCTTCTCTTGCCCTTTCAGCGAAATCTTCAGCCTTACTAGCGTAGATGATCGACCTTCCCGAATTCACGAGCAACCCGCATTCATTATTCAATCCATGCTGACATACCTCAGCCAGGCTTCCACCTTGTGCACCAACTCCAGGAACCAATAAAAAGTTATCTGGGGCTAATTTTCTGATATTTTTGAACTCCGCTCCTCTGGTTGCGCCAACCACAAACATAAGTTGCTCACTGCTTGACCATTTGGAAGAAATGCGAATCACTTCTTCATAAACCTTTCCTTCAGGTGTTTGATGCAGTTGAAAATCGCTGTGCCCGGCGTTCGATGTTAAGGCCAGGAGTATGACCCATTTGTCTTTATGGTTTAAAAATGGACCTACAGAATCTTCACCCATATAAGGCGCTACGGTAATGGCGTCAAAACTCATTCCTGACTTTTCCTCATTGAAAAAGGCATCTGCATACATTGCTGATGTATTCCCAATGTCACCCCGCTTTGCATCAGCAATAGAAAAAATATCTTTTGGAATATGTGCCCAGGTTTTGATTAAGGTATCCCAACCTTTCAATCCCATAGACTCAAAAAAAGCAGTATTCGGTTTGTAGGCAACACATAAATCATTAGTCGCGTCTATAATCTGCTTATTGAACTCCAAAACCGGATTGTCATATTTGAAAAGGTGTTTTGGTATGTTTTCGAGAACCGGATCAAGACCTACACATAAAAAAGATTTCTTATTTTTGATTTGCTCAAATAGCTGCTTTTTGTTCATCTGGGGGTAATTATGAGTGCAAAGATGACAATTTCTGGTATGATTTGTGTTCCTTTTGAAAACTTTTAATCTAAAAAAATACGAAGAATATTAGATTTTTCTTGGAGAATAGATTTCAAATACATACAATTGCAACATAATTCTCTAAAGTTAATCTGACCATTCCAGAAAATCTCATAAAATTTTGTTCTATAACGCCTTTTATAAATGCATTTTTTGCTTTGTTCAACTGAATCATTACGTGTTAACTCATCACAAAAAATCTGTGAAAATGCTCATGACTGATGAACACCAATCAGTTAATTTTGAAAATTATTTTTTTAAAAATACTTCTACATCCATATAATGTTTAATAAAACAGAATTAAATGAAAAACTCACTGCCGAACTGCGTGAGATCGCAAAAACTCAAGGCATTCTAAATGCTGATGAATTGCGCAAAGCTGAACTTGTTGAAATTATTGCTCAAATAACTGAACAACAAGTTGAAGCTGAACCTGCTCCTAAAGCAGCGCCTATAAAGGCAACAAAATCAAAAGCAGTAAAAGATACTGCAGCAAAAAATAATCCGGCTAAGGATAAAGTAGCTCCTGAACCGACCATACAGGAGAATGACGTGACTGAAAACGTCCCTGAATCGAACGACATGGCAGCCAAACGTCCCGCAACAAAGGAACGGGCGACAAAAGCACATTCGAAAGAAGCGCCTGCTGCCCAGGCTGAAAAAGACGGACAAGGAGATAAATCATCGAGAAAAAGGGTTCGTATTGCTCCTAAGGAGACTGAGGGAAAGACACAAAGACCATTTAACAGGGCTTCGTTATTTGATCCTCAGCCGACAGCATCTGAAGATTATAAGCAGGAAGCTTTGTTTGGCACCGCTGCCGGAGCTTCTGTCGAAGAACAAGTCGTTGCGCCTGTAATAGAGGAAGCGGAGGCTTTAGCACCTTCAACTGAAGGAAGGGTCAATGTTCCAACGGTAGCAGATCAAAATAAAAAACAACGCCCTGTAGAAAACAGACCAAAAAGTCCGGGTAATGTAGCGCACCATAAACAGAACGAAAACAGTTACTCCAATCTTGATTTCGACAACACCATCACTAATGAAGGTGTATTAGAAATTATGCCTGACGGTTACGGATTCTTAAGATCTGCAGATTATAACTATCTTTCCTCACCGGATGACATCTATGTATCCCAGTCGCAAATTAAACTATTTGGATTAAAAACGGGTGATACCGTAAAAGGAAGCATTCGTCCGCCTAAGGAAGGTGAAAAATATTTTCCACTCGTACGCGTAGAAACGATCAACGGACGTTTACCTGCCGATGTTCGGGACAGGGTACCTTTCGACTATCTGACCCCATTATTCCCAACAGAACGATTGAACCTGTTTACAGAAACCAATAATTATTCTACCAGGATCATAGACCTGTTCACGCCGATTGGTAAAGGTCAGCGTGGACTAATCGTTGCGCAACCTAAAACCGGTAAAACGAATTTGTTGAAAGAAGTTGCGAACGCTATTGCTAAGAATCACCCAGAAGTTTATCTAATCATTTTATTGATTGATGAACGTCCCGAAGAGGTTACTGATATGGCAAGGAGTGTTAGAGCTGAGGTGATTGCTTCCACTTTTGACGAACCTGCGGAACGTCACGTTAAGATTGCAAACATTGTGCTGGAAAAAGCTAAGCGTTTGGTAGAATGTGGACATGATGTAGTAATCCTTTTGGATTCGATAACGCGCCTCGCGAGAGCTTATAACACTACTGCTCCGGCATCCGGAAAAATCCTATCAGGTGGTGTTGATGCGAATGCGTTACATAAACCTAAACGTTTCTTCGGTGCAGCACGAAATATTGAAAAAGGTGGATCACTTACAATCCTTGCTACTGCCTTAACGGACACCGGATCGAAAATGGATGAGGTGATCTTTGAAGAATTTAAAGGTACCGGTAACATGGAACTTCAATTAGATCGTAAATTATCTAACAAACGTATCTTCCCTGCTATCGACATTACCGCTTCAAGCACACGGAGAGACGATCTGTTGCATGACAGAGATACTTTACAACGTGTATGGATCTTACGGAACCACCTGGCAGACATGAATGCCCAGGAAGCAATGGAGTTTGTTCAGGCTCAGATCAAAGGCACAAAGTCCAATGAAGAATTTTTGATATCAATGAATAGCTAATTTAATCTAGCCCGTTAAGCTTGATATGAAAAAACATATTCCAAATGCAATTACCTGTGCAAACCTATTTTCTGGTTGCATAGGTATTGTTTATGCCTTTAACGGATCCCTTGAAATTGCCGCCTACTTTGTGCTGCTGTCTGGTGTGTTCGATTTTTTTGACGGCTTTGTGGCCAGGTTGCTAAACGTAAAATCGGCCATCGGTAAAGAGCTGGACTCGTTGGCGGATGTCGTAAGCTTTGGTTTCCTTCCGGGGGTAGTCATGTTTCAATTGCTGAGCAAAAGCGATTACAGCTCGCCCTATCTTCCCTACTTTGGTTTCATGATCACGGTGTTCTCAGCATTAAGGTTAGCTAAATTTAACATTGATACCCGGCAGACGGAAGATTTTATCGGTTTGAATACACCCATGAATACGTTGTTCATCGTATCCCTTCCATTCATACAAAAAGATTATCCTGCGTTAATCAGCGCTGCTCCCGTATTGGTCGGACTTGTAGTGTTGCTCAGTTGGTTGTTGGTAAGCGAAATAAAGATCTTTTCCCTCAAATTTAATTCAACCAGTTGGGCGCAAAATGGAATGAAATATTTATTCCTTATATTATCGGTATTACTTGTTGCTTTCCTGAGGTTTGCAGCCGTTCCCCTTATACTTGTACTGTATATCGGACTCTCGGTCATTCACTTTAAGCGTGTAAAGACGACATCGGTTTAAAGTTGCTTTTCTAACTCAGCTTTTGCCTCGTCTAACTGAGCATAAAGGATTTCGACAAACGCACTTACTTCATCAAATGCCATAGGCAGTTCTTCAATATTCTTCAAATCCCGTGCATTATTCTCCATCATTTGCATGTGATCCTTTGCGTCTTCCCGACCTACGTATGCAAAAGTAGGCTTGATCTTATGTGCACAGTTGGAAACCCTCGGCCAATCTTGGTCTTCAATCGCTTTCCTAAGATCGGAAATGTACAACGGTGTTTGAAGTTTAAACATTTCTATCATCTCTATGATAAATTCAGCGCTGTCGCCAGACATATCTCTTAAATAAGACAGGTCCAGAGGCTCATTGTTCTTTTGTAGGTTTATCAACATAGACAAAAATAACGAAATTAAACTTTTGATACTGACAAATTATCACTTAATCTTTCTAATATTTCCGATACATTAATTTTTAATACCGGATGAACATATGAACCTGCAATTTCGGCAAGCGGTTTAAGCACAAATTTCCGATATTGCATCTGAGGATGTGGGATTTGCAGCTGCGTTCCAAGGTCCACAATTCTATTACCATATAGGATAATATCGATATCAATAAGTCGCGAAGCCCATTTTTCATGTCTCACCCTTCCGAGCGCTGCTTCAATTGCAAGCACTTCATCCAAAACTTCAACCGGGCTTAACGTAGTTCTAACACCTACTGCTATGTTCAGAAAGTTTGGCTGGTCTTGTTTTCCCCAAGCTGCTGTCTCATAAAAAGATGATCGCTTGAAAACAGATCCCACGCGCAGTGATATCTGCGTGATGGCATCATTTAACAACCCATTCCTGTCGCCCAAATTACTTCCCAGTAACAAATAAACATTTTCAGTATCCAATTCCATATTAAAACCCAATTAAAAACGTAAACAGTGTAGGTTTACTTATCTTTACAAAATAAATATTTAAGGGGCACATGAAAGAATTTTTTAAGTATGTTTTTGCAACAGTTGTCGGAATCGTCATTGCAACGACTCTTTTTTTTATATTTTTTATCGCACTTATAGTTGGGGTTGTCAACTCCACACTTAAAGACGAAAAAGTTCAGGTAAGCAGCAATTCAGTGCTTTTTCTTAATCTTGACCAGATTATCACAGAGCGTACAGCGGAAGACCCATTTTCCAGGTTACCAGTTGTAGGATCCGAAGGCGATAAAAGTATTGGCTTTAACGACCTCATACGTGGCCTCCGTAAAGCCAAGACTGATGACAACATCAAATGTATCTATCTTTATATCAGCTCCCCACAAGCTGGATTTGCCACCATGCGGGAAGTTAGAGAAGCTTTAATTGATTTCAAATCCAGTAAGAAGAAAATTATAGCTTATAGTGAAGTATATACACAAGGCGCTTATTACCTGGCTTCTGTCGCTGATAAAGTATATTTAAATCCTGAAGGTGCGTTAGAGTTTAAAGGTTTGAAATCTGAAATGGTATTCTTTAAAGGTGCACTGGATAAGTTAGGCATTGAAGCGCAGATCATAAGGGTTGGCAATTACAAAAGTGCGGTTGAGCCTTTTTTTACCGACAGAATGAGCGACAAAAACCGGGAGCAGGTTACCGCGTACTTAGGTGGACTATATAACACCTTTCTCAGCGATATCTCTAAAACCAGAAACATTAGTGTTCCGGTCCTGCATCAGATTGCCAATGATTATAAGCTTCAGCAGCCGAAGGATGCACTGGCTTACAAAATGGTCGATGCACTGAAATACAAAGATGAAATTATTGAAGAGCTGAAGGCGATCAGTGGAAAAGAGAAGAAAAGTAACCTCAGCACAATTACTATAAATGAATATTCCAGGGGTGCCGACGCTGATCGGGACAAATCTGCGAGCGATAAAGTAGCCGTCATCTACGCCAATGGAGACATTATTTCAGGCGAAGGTTCAGATGAACGAATCGGCTCTGAACGCATATCAAGAACAATTAGAAAAGCGCGTTTAGATAGCAACATCAAAGCTGTGGTGTTGAGAGTAAATTCACCTGGAGGGAGTGCGCTTGCTTCGGATGTAATATGGAGAGAAATTGTACTAACCAAAAAGATCAAGCCAGTTATTGCTTCTTTTGGAGATGTTGCCGCTTCCGGTGGTTATTATATCGCCTGTGGTGCTGATTCGATATTCGTACAACCCAATACGATAACTGGTTCTATTGGCGTATTTGGTGTCATCCCCAATCTTCAGAAATTCTATAACGAGAAACTTGGAATTACCTTTGACGGGGTGAAAACAGGAAAGTATGCCGACATTATGAGTACCGACCGTCCAATGACCTCAGGCGAAAGATTGATTATACAGAATGAGGTAAATCGGGTATACGATAGCTTCATTACCCGGGTGGCCAACGGACGAAATAAAACCAAAGCTTATGTTGACAGTATTGGCGGCGGAAGAGTTTGGGTTGGTACTGATGCTGTGCGCATTGGATTGGCCGACAGGACAGGCAGTTTCAACGATGCAATCGTTTCTGCAGCTAAAAAAGCCAAATTGAAAAAATATAATGTTGTGGAATATCCGGAAATGCTTGATCCAATTAAATCATTAATGGATAATGGAAGCGAAAAGGTTGCTACCTATTTTGCCAAACAAGAACTCGGGAGCAATTACCCAATTTATCAACAAATCAAAACGGCTGTATCCAGATCCGGAATCCAGGCCAGAATCCCGTTTGAATTGATTACCCAATAAAAAACCGTTGTCTTAATGGAAAACAAGACCGTTGCGCGTACCCTGCGCCTGCTTTCTCAGTTGATGGAATTACACAATGAGAACCCTTTTAAAATAAAGTCTGTTGCAAATGCAGCTTTCAAAATGGATAAATTACCTTATGCAATAAAAGGTAAAAGCCTGGAAGAAATCGGGCAAATCGATGGCCTTGGGAAAAGCATTTCAGCCAAGGTATGGGAGCTGCTGGAAACGGGTTCAATGAACGACCTGCAGTCCATTCTCGCTATAACACCTGAAGGTATCGTAGAGATGCTCTCGATAAAAGGCATCGGACCGAAGAAAATTGCAGTGATCTGGAAAGAGCTAGGCATTGAAAACGTTGGTGAGCTCTTTTACGCCTGTAATGAAAACAGACTGGTTGAAGCTAAGGGATTTGGGTTAAAAACGCAGGAAGAAATTAGTAGGCTTATCGCCTTCAACCTGGCTGCACATGGTAAATCTCTATATGCCCAGATTGAAGGACCGGTCAACAGATTATATGCAGATCTCGCTGTCTGGCTAAATACGGTCAGCGGTGACCCCCTCCTTGGCCTGGCTGGTGATTTTCGTCGCTGTGCAGAAATCATTGAAGAAATAGAATTGGTCATCGGCGCAGACGATCTCAACGAATTGGTGGACAAGTTAGCCGACTTTGAACCTCTAACATTTGAACCGGAGGCTGATGGAAAGTTCCGTGCAAAAAGTTCATTCGGGCTCGAAATCAAACTTTATATAGTCCCTAAACTAGATTTCTATCTAAACTGGTTTACATTTACCGGCAACAAACTCCATGTAGAAGAAGTGTTGGCGCTGGCAGGCACAGGTCCCTTTGCATCTGAACAAGAAATCTATCATAGTGCAGGACTTGATTTTGTTGAGCCGGAATTACGGGAAGGTTTAAATGAAATCCAACTTGCAAAGGAACATAAATTGCCCGTGCTGATTACTGATCAAGATCTGAAAGGTAGTCTGCACAATCACTCTACCTGGAGTGATGGAGTACACACACTTGAAGAAATGGCTTTATTCTGCAAGGAAAATTTAAACCTGGAATACTTAGGAATTTGTGATCATTCAAGGTCAGCTTTCTATGCCAATGGACTAAATGAACAGCGTGTATATGCCCAACACCGGGAGATTGAAGCGCTGAATAGTAAACTGGCCCCGTTTCGAATCTTCAAAGGAATAGAAAGTGATATTTTGAACGACGGTTCTTTAGACTATAGCAATGAAATTCTTGCATCATTTGATTTCGTTGTAGCCTCTGTTCATAGTAACCTGCGCATGGATGAAGAGAAAGCAACGGCGAGATTAATTAAAGCAATAGAAAATCCGTACACTACCATTCTCGGTCATCCAACCGGGAGATTGTTATTGAGCAGAAAAGGCTATCCAATTGATTACACTAAAGTGATCGATGCCTGCGCAGCAAATCAGGTAGTAATAGAGATTAATGCCAATCCACTCAGACTGGACCTGGACTGGCGTTGGCATCGTTATGCACTGGAAAAAGGGGTATTACTTTCTATCAACCCAGATGCACATCGGAAAGAAGGATTTTATGATATGCATTATGGGGTGCTTATGGGAAGAAAAGGAGGGTTAACGGCAAAACAATGTCTTAACAGTTATTCATTGAGCGACATTTCGGCTCTTTTTGAAGGTCGGACTAAGAATATTTAGTCATTATAAAAGCCATTATGCGTACCTTAGACTTTGATAATCGAACATGCTAATAGAAAAGCTATATACTACTCATCATAACAATACCGCTCCCAATATATTAATTATAGGTGATCTTATGTTAGACCACTATCTATTTGGTTCTGCAAGTAGGATATCTCCAGAAGCCCCAGTTCCAATTGTAAATACAAAAAAAGAATCGAAAATTGTTGGTGGTGCTGCAAATGTTGCCAGCAACCTGATCGATTTGGGAGCTGACGTGTATCTGGGAGGAGTTGTTGGTAACGATGCCTTTGCCGAGGATGTAAAAAATCTTATAATCGCAAAGGGCATAAATAGTCAGCTCATCATAAAAGACGACAGCAGGGTAACTACAGTAAAGACCCGCGTTATTGTAGGAAACCATCATATTGTTAGAATTGACAAAGAAGATATACACAATATTTCTTCCGAATTGGAAGATTCTTTTTTTGCTCGTTTAAGTGTTTACATTCAGAAAGCAGACATTATTGTACTATCAGATTACAATAAGGGTTTGCTTACTCCTAGCTTGTCGTTAAAAATCATTAAATATTGTCAAGGCATTGGAAAGAGGACTTTGATAGACCCAAAAGGGTTGGATTACAGCAAATACGAAGGCGCCTATCTAATTAAACCTAATCGTAAAGAATTAGCTGAGGCGGCAAAAGCAGAGCACATCCATACAGATGAGGACTTAGTTAAGGCCGCACGCGTCATATTAAATACGACAAACGCTACGTATTTAATAGTAACACTTTCAGAAGACGGAATTGCAATCATCACCAAGGATAGTTACAAAATCCTACCGATTGCAGCCACAGAAGTGTATGATGTAACGGGCGCTGGAGATACCGTAATAGCGACATTGGCTTACTGCCTTGCCCTAAACTTTGATATCGAAGAAGCAGCAACTGTTGCTAATCACGCTGCATCTATAGTTATTAAACACATTGGTAGTGCAACTACTAACATAGAAGAAATCATTGCATCTTTAAAAACCGTTTAACATTCATGGTATTAGACGAATTAAATCATCATAGATCAATCATTGATAAAGTAATTACAAGCCTTGTACCCCAAATCGAAGAAGGTTGCAAGTTAATTACAGAAACCATATTTTCCGGCGCAAAAGTCTTATTAGCCGGAAATGGTGGAAGTGCCGCAGATGCACAACATATTGCTGCTGAACTAGTAGGAAGATTTGTTAAGCAACGTAAAGCACTACCTGCAATAGCGCTTACCGTCGACACTTCCGCGTTAACTGCAATCAGTAATGACTATGGTTATGAAATGGTATTCCAACGTCAGATAGAGGCTTTCGCTCGCCCATCCGATCTATTTATTGCGATATCAACCAGTGGCAATAGCCCGAACATATTAAGGGCTTTAGAGGCGGCCAAAGAAATGGGCTGCAAAACACTTGGCTTATCTGGCAGAGATGGTGGCCTGATGAATGATCTTTGCGATTTAAACATTGTCATTCCTGAAAACAATACCGCCAGAATTCAAGAGATGCACATTCTTATCGGACATATACTGTGTAATGCGGTAGATCAAATGTATTAGCCATGACGAGAGACATAAAACAGAATTTAACCACCAAAATCTTTTCAAAAGATGAACTTGTAGCCCAATCAGAAATTTGGAAAACTGAAGGGAAAAAGATAGTTTTTACCAATGGCTGTTTTGATATTGTTCACCCCGGTCATATTGCCTATCTCACTGATGCTGCCAATTTAGGGGATATCTTAATCATTGGATTAAATACCGACCAATCTGTATCCAAACTAAAAGGAAAAAACAGACCTATAAACAATGAGTTTAGCCGCACCCAACTGATTGCGTCCATGTTCTTTGTTGATGCTGTCGTACTATTTGAAGAAGATACACCACTCAATCTTATATCAGCTGTTAAACCAGATATTCTGGTTAAAGGAGGAGATTACAATGTAACCAATATCGTTGGCAGCAAAGAAACACTGGCAAACGGCGGTGAAGTTAGGGTGCTCAGCTTCCTCCCGGGCTATTCGTCGACCAGTATCATCGAAAAAATAAAAAATACTTAAATAAAGGTTAAGCGTTTGAAAACACCTAAAAAGATTTTAGTCATACGATTTAGTTCTATGGGCGATATCATATATACTACACCAATAGTGAGATGCCTGAAGAAACAATTGCTAAACTGTGAAATCCACTTCCTTACAAAATCTCAGTTTAAATATATTTACGAAAACAATCCTTATTTAACCAAATTACACATCCTCAAGCCTGAATTGTCGGATACGATAAAAGACATCAAAGCTGAAAAGTTTGACCTGATCATAGATCTGCATAATAACCTACGGACTTCAATTATCAAATTGGCAACAAGGCTCCCATCTGCCACTTACAAAAAAGACAGAATAAACAAATGGTTGGCGTTAAAATTCAAATGGAATAGGTTCATTTCAAAAAAACATCTGGTCGACCGATACCTGGAAACTGTAAATTTTCTTGGTATAAAAAATGACGACATGCCTATCGATTATTATATATCACGACCATATAATTTATCGGAATTCCTACCTGAAACCCACCGGAAAAAATTTGTCGCATTCATTATCGGAGCAACTCACTTTACGAAGCGGCTTCCTAATGATAAAATCATAGAAATATGTAAGGGCATAAACCTTCCAATTGTTTTGCTCGGAGGAAATGATGTAACAGCTAATGCATTGATTGTTCAGCAAGCAATAGGTGATAAAGTATATAGTGCTTGTGGCATAATGAACCTGGATCAATCTGCTTATCTGGTTAATATGGCACATAAAGTGATTGGCTTTGATACCGGACTTACTCATATTTCCGAAGCATTCAACAGGCCTTTAGCGTCTGTTTGGGGTGGAACAACTCCCGAACTTCTCGGTGTACACCCCTACAAGATATCTGATTCCTTAATTGTTGGTGAAGATCTTTCCTGCCGCCCCTGCTCAAAATTCGGACTGGAGAAATGCCCGTTAGGTCATTTTAAATGTATGAAAAACATTAACGCTGAAATAGTTATTAATTTTATAAACTCCTAACTTTGGCTCATATATGAAGCACTTGTTATTGGTTAGACATGGCAAATCGGAATGGGGAAATGCCCACCTTGCAGATTTTGACAGACCTCTGAATCCAAGAGGCCATAGAAACGCACCAGAAATGGCAGCTAGACTACTCCAGAAAGACCAGGTACCCCAACTATTGGTAAGCAGTCCTGCTTTAAGAGCAATTACAACAGCCAGACATTTTATACAAGTCTGGAAAAAATCACCTGATCAGATTAGGGAAGAGACTTCAATTTACGAAGCGAATGTTAAAACTTTGCTAAAGGTGATTAACAACTTCGACAATAAGTACGACTACATTGCAATTTTCGGGCATAACCCTGGGTTTACAGATGTAGTTAATTACCTTAGTGATGCCAACATCCCTAACATTCCTACCTGTGGCACGGTACTGATTGAATTTTCCGTCGACGATTGGGCTACAATAAGTCACCATACCGGCAAACTGCTAGAATTTGATTATCCTAAAAATCTGAGTGACGATTAAAAATGCAAATGCTTAACCGTCAACCCATTGTTTATCAATTGTTTCAATGAATCAATTCCTATTTTCAAATGGGTTTCTACATATTTGGCAGTTACTCCGCTGTCACTTTCCGACGTCTTAACACCTTCGGGAATCATCGGCTGATCAGAGACGAGTAGTAGTGCGCCTGTTGGAATTTTATTTGCAAAGCCAGCGGTAAAAATCGTTGCGGTTTCCATATCCACTGCCATTGCCCTCAAGGTTTTTAAATACTTCTTGAACTCTTTGTCATGTTCCCACACTCTGCGGTTAGTGGTATAACAGGTGCCGGTCCAATAATCTCTGGAATGGTCACGTATCGTGGTGGAAATCGCTTTTTGTAAAGCAAAAGCCGGTAATGCGGGCACTTCTGGTGGCAGATAGTCATTGGACGTTCCCTCACCCCTAATTGCTGCAATTGGTAAGATTAAGTCGCCCAACTGATTCTTCTTTTTCAACCCACCACATTTGCCTAAAAACAATACGGCCTTTGGATGAATGGCGCTCAGCAGATCCATCATTGTTGCGGCTAATGGGCTGCCCATACCAAAATTGATAATAGTAATTCCATTGGCGGTGACGCTCTGCATAGGTTTATCTATACCCATTATTGGCGCGTCATCGTTCCATTCTGAAAACAACTGAACGTACTTGCTGAAGTTTGTGAGCAAAATATATTTACCAAAATCCTCCAAAGGACGCCCAGTATACCTTGGCAGCCAGTTTTTTACGATTTCAGCTTTAGACTTTAAACCCTTCCGAACCGGAGATTCCACCTCTTTTACTTTCTTAACCTTTTCTGATAGTTGCTCTTCCTTTTTAAGGTCCTTTTCTTCATTCATAGGTATTTCATTTAACATTGATTGCTGCCAATTCATACTAATTAAAACCGATGGATTGAGCAGGGTAAAATAACTATATAAAAAAAAATCCCCGGTTACCCGGGGATCGAATTTCTAAGCAGCTTTCAACTTTTTAAAGTCAGCTTTTTCAAATTTCTCCACCGCATAGTCGAGTGTTATACACAACTCCTTGACGCTGGTATCTGACGGTATTTCAAACATGGCATCCAACATAATAGCTTCGCAAATTGAGCGCAAGCCACGTGCTCCAAGTTTATACTCCATAGCTTTATCAACGATAAAGTCTAAAACTTCGTTATCAAATGCAAGTTTTACATCCTCCAATTCAAACAGCTTTACATATTGTCTGAATAAAGAGTTTTTTGGCTCCGTAAGAATGTTACGCAGCGCTTGCTTATCTAAAGGGTTCAAATGCGTCAGAACCGGAACCCTACCAATAAGTTCAGGGATCAGACCAAAAGATTTCAAGTCCTGGGGAGTAATGTACTTATATAGGTTTTTGAGATCCAATTCAGCATCATCTTTCTTGACCTTATAGCCCACAGCCTGCGTACGCAATCTATTGGCTATTTTGCGTTCAATGCCATCAAAGGCACCGCCGCAAATGAACAAGATATTATTTGTGTTCACAGGGATCATCTTCTGATCCGGGTGTTTACGTCCACCTTGAGGTGGTACGTTGACTACGGTACCTTCTAAAATCTTCAAAAGGGCCTGTTGTACACCTTCACCTGAAACGTCACGGGTAATCGAGGGGTTATCACTTTTCCTTGCTACCTTATCTACTTCATCTATGTATACGATCCCGCGCTCAGCCGAAGCAACATCATAATCTGCAGCCTGCAACAAACGTGTAAGGATACTTTCCACATCCTCTCCAACATAGCCGGCTTCTGTAAGTACCGTAGCGTCACAGATACAAAAAGGGACATGTAATATCTTCGCAATTGTCTTGGCCAATAAGGTTTTACCTGTTCCCGTTTCACCTACCAACATGATATTAGATTTTTCAATCTCTACTTCGTCACCTTTATCAACCTTCTGACTTAACCTTTTATAGTGATTGTATACGGCTACAGAAAGCACTTTTTTGGCATCATCCTGACCGATTACATATTGGTCGATGTGTGCCTTAATCTCCTGCGGCTTCAATAAGGTGATTGAAGTGTCCAAAGGTTTAGACTTCTTACTTCCAAGTTCCTGCACGAGTAGCTGATTGGCCTGAGTTACGCATTTATCACAGATAAATGCATCCAGTCCCTCGATAAGCATTAAGGTATCCTGCTTACCTGAGCCACAAAATGAGCACCTTGATTCTTTACTTTGCTTAGCCATTATTAGTCTTTATTGTTTGCCCCCAACACTTCATCAATCATTCCAAAGCTTTTGGCTTCATCTGCTTTCATCCAGTAATCACGGTCTGAAGCTTTTTCTACCCACTCGTAAGTCTGCCCTGAATGATTAGATATGATGTCATACAATTCCTTTTTCAATTTTAGCATTTCCCGCAGATTAATCTCCATATCAGATGCTACACCTTGTGCGCCTCCTGAAGGCTGGTGAATCATTACACGTGAATGTGGTAAAGCAGCACGTTTACCCTTTGCACCTGCAACCAACAGTACTGCCCCCATTGAAGCTGCCATCCCGGTACAGATTGTAGCTACATCCGGAGAGATATACTGCATGGTATCATAGATACCTAAACCCGCGTAAACAGAACCACCAGGTGAATTGATATAGATCTGAATGTCTCTGTTGTTATCTGTAGATTGTAAAAACAACAATTGTGCCTGAATAATATTTGCATTACCATCATAAATGGCATCTCCTAAAAAAATGATACGGTCCATCATCAAACGTGAGAACACGTCCATCTGAGCCACGTTAAGCTGACGTTCCTCGATAATATAAGGAGTCATGCTTTTTGGAGAATTATTAGTAGCACCGATAAAACGGTCAACATTTAAACCATTGATACGGTGATGCTTAACTGCGTACTTTCTAAATTCGTCTTTATCTATCTTCATGATTTCTAATTGTTGTTTTTATTCGATGAAGCTTGTTTGCTATCAAAACTTCATTTTATTTGCTTTCACCAATAGTAACAAAACTAAGTTGGTAATTTATTGTGGAATTGTAAAATTCTAGTCCCGTTTTAATAAAAATAAGGCGGCCTTAAAAAAGCCGCCTTATTCTATTTTAAAAAATTAAAACTACTGTAAAAAAACAGTCTTTATTTTAACTCTACAAATTTATTGTAAGCTATTTCCTCTTGCTCAAGGGTAGCCAAAGATTGTATTTGTTCAAATACCTTAATGGCTTTAACTTCATCAAAAATACGGTTGGCATTATCTTTTTCTTTCAGGAAAGTAGCTGTGTATTGCGCCAACTGGTCTTCCGGCATTGGTGTAGGGCTATACATTCTAAACTGTGCATCCAAACGCTCTTTTGCTGTTTTAAATACATCTTCGTATTTAATCTCAATGCTGTGCGCTTTGATCAGCTTATTTTCAATTAACGTCCATTTAAGATTCTTAGCAAAGTCATCATAGCCTTCTGCCAATTCCTCTTCAGTCAGTTTTTCGTTCGTAGCCTTCAACCACTTACGCAGAAACGCATCAGGCAGTTCCATATCGATGCTTTCAATCATTTTCGCATAAATGTCATTTTGCAATTTACGCTCGGCATCTTGTTTAAACATGCTTTCAACTTCCTCAGTGATTTTTGCAATAAAACCAGCTTCGTCAGTTACCTCACCCGGGCCAAACAATTTATCAAAGAACTCCTGGTTTAAGTCTGCTTCCTCTAAACGGTTTACATTTTTTACCGTTACCTTGAAGTTTGATTGTAAGTCCTTGGCATCTTCTTCGCTAATGTTCAACAATTTGGCGATGATCACCTCATTTTTATCAAAAGCTTTTTGAACATCAAGTTCTACAACATCATCCTTTTTTAAACCGATTAAGGATTTCAATATTTTTTTATCAGAAACCTGATCTAAACGAATAGATCCTGTTTGTGTGATTCCATCTTCAAAAACTGAACCATCTGCCGAAAGTTGTGCTAATTCGGCATAAAGTACATCATCCTCTGCCGAAACTTCCGGATTTGTCATTTTGCCATAGCTTTTACGAATGTTTTTGATTCGTCCGGCAAGCGTTTCTTCATCAGCCTTTACATTGTACTGAGTAAATTTAACTTTAGAATTAATGTCCACCTCGATAGCCGGCGCAAGTCCCAATTCATAATCAAATTCAAACTCATCCGTACTATCCCATTTGAATTCTTTACTGTCATCCATTATAGGTAAAGGCTGACCAAGGATCTCGATTTTATTTTCGGTAAGGTGTTTATTTAAAGTCTCACTTAACAAATTATTGATTTCTTCTACAAGAATGCTTTTACCATACATTTTTTTGATATGGGCTGCAGGAACCATTCCTTTACGAAAACCAGGAAGGGTAGCTTTTTTAGCTTGTTCTTTTATAGATTTATCAACCTTTTCAGTATAATCCTCAGGCGCAATCTTAATTTTTACAACTGCATTTAAGTCGTCAATTTTTTCCTGTGTAATGTTCATCTTTCTGAATCAATATTTGTATATAATCTCTTTATATAAAAATTCCCCCGTGTTGCGGGGGAATTTTCGTTGTGCGGAAGAAGGGACTCGAACCCCCACGCCGTGAAGCGCCAGATCCTAAGTCTGGTGCGGCTACCAATTACGCCACTTCCGCAGTTAGGATGTATTAAGGACTGCAAAGATAGAGATAGTTATCAAAACTCAAAAAGGTTTTTAATTTATTTTAAGGGCATTTAGTTAACCCGCTGGTTTACAGTAAAAATGTTTCCATTTTTTAGTATCTGCTTTGCAACCGGGGCTTTTTAGCTGCGTAACAAACCCTTTTTAAACTTCTTTAGAATAAGTACTACGCAGAAGTCAACCAATTCTCTAGTGAATACGTAAGCGTACTTCTGTTAAGGGTACACAAACTTATAACAATTCCTTTTGCAGGTGAAAAAGATATTGAACGGCTTTTACCAGCCTGCTGCCGTACCAGGAGAACATTTCTCCGTCAACAAGCAAAACCTTAGCGCCTGGAAATGCCCTGCCTATTTCTTCGATATGCTTTTCCTTGAAGGGATAGGGCTCAGAGGAAAGAAAAACGAGTTCTGGTTTCAATGCTACGAGTTCTGCCATTTCAACTGCCGGGTAACGGTTCTGCGTGATCACATTCCGCAGTCCGTTTAAAGTTAAAATGTCATGTATAAAAGTGTTTTTCCCAGCCAGCATGTATGGCTCCTTCCATATGAAATAAGCAACCGACTTTTTAATTCCATGTTGAAGTGCTAATGCCTGCAAATCATTAAACCCCGCATTGATCAAGTAATTTAAATAAGAAGCCTCAGGCTGCCTGTCAACCAGCGAACCAATCTGGCTAATGGTAGCCTTAGCATCCTCAAGAGTGCAAATATCACTCATCCATACCGGAAATTCGCGCATCAGCTCCTCTATCTGGACTTGTTCATTCTCTTCTTTATTACCGATGATTAAATCTGGCTCCAGACTGCGAATGAGTTTCATATTTAACTTTTTAGTCCCCCCAACTTTTGTTCGCTCAGCAAATTTCTCAATGGGATGAACACAAAACTTAGTCAAACCAATAATTTCCTTATCCAGTCCGAGATCAAACAACAGCTCGGTTTGCGAAGGCAC
>JAPSHM010000314.1 GCA_031179845.1 Pedobacter sp. | reverse complement strand
AACAGGAACAATAAGGAACACCCAATCGCACACTTCATCAGGTTCTCATGTAGTTTCAGTTTCCCATTTTTCACTGCAATCACCGCAATGACCAACAGCACCGCTGTTATCCCATTTATAGTTGCATAGATCGGCGGCAGAAAAGACAGAGGTGTTGCATTGGGGATCTTTACAAAGAACAATACGGCAACGGCCAATGGAATTGCAATAGAAAGCAATATGATCCATTTATTATACTTTTGTTCAATCTGACTGTTGTTTGTTTCCATAGTGTATGCAGACTAACGTCCGTCATTGTTATTTCTTAATTCTTCGATGATCGATACTTTAATCTCATCGTCCAGTCTACTAAGGTCTTCCGCACTGGTCGCCTCATAATAACCACGAATGTGGTTCTTGTAGTCCAGTAACACAAACATATTGCTGTATACCAATTTGCGTTCTGAACCAATATGCTCCTGATGTGCATCGACAAAGAGACGCTTATTGATCAGGTTATACAGCGTAGTGCTGTCGCCTGTAAGCAGATCCCATTTACCTGGCTCAGCAGAAAGATTAGCAGCATGGGCTTTTAAAACCTCCGGCGTATCATGTACCGGGTCAATGCTTAAGCTGATAAAAGAGACCACCTTATTTCTATTGTAAGCCTTTGCTAAACTTTGCATGCCCCGGGTAGCAATTTGAACGGCTTCTGTATTTCCTTTTGTATAGAAGAAGTTGATCACTTTAATCTTCCCTTCATACGATGCCGCTGTAACTGTGTCCCCCGCCTGGTTGATCAGCTTAAATTCACCTACGTTATGATAGATCGTGTCTGGTACCATATTCCCACGAACAGAACGGGAGGTAGCCGCAACCTTCTTTGGCCCGAAATACGGCAAAGGTTTATACCTGTTCTTACCTTGATCCTGTAAGATATTATACAAAAATCCTGGTACCGCTAAAATGGTGACCAGGATTAATATTTTTTTAATGGGAAAAGACTTCATTAAACCAATGGCATGTGTAAGTGCAGGTAGCCGCCTTCAATTAACATCAAGACTATGAAGTAAAAGATAAAAATAAAAACGACGCTCAATGAAACCTGCAGTCCAAGCTTCTCATATTTAAGGTGCATAAAATACGCAACAATATAAAAAGCTTTTAATAAGGTCAATAAGATATAAACATAATTTCCAACCTGCTGGCCCATCAGTTTATTTGGAATTGCCCATAGGGCAATGATAAACTCAATAACTGTGATGGCAAGCAGGATACCAAATACCTGCCAAATTTTCTTTTTGCTTAGACCTGCGTGTGCATGGTCGTCGTGTGTATGTTCTGTATGTATTTCTGACATGATAATCTGATTCAAAAATTAAACTAAATAGAAGAAGGTAAATACGAATACCCAAACAAGGTCAACAAAGTGCCAGTATAGACCGACCTTTTCAACCATCAGGTAATGTCCGCGTTTTTCGAAGGTTCCGTTGATCGTCATACATAGGATGATGATGTTAATGACCACCCCACTGAATACGTGAAATCCGTGGAAACCCGTAATTGTAAAGAATAAGTTAGAAAACTGCAATGCAGATACGGTAGATACTTCTCCGGTAAACAGGTGCTGTAAAGTTTCCATCGGAGGAATTTTACCCCAGCCAAAACCTTCATGGAAAAGATGCGTCCATTCAGCAGCCTGGCAACCCAGGAACATAAAACCACCGATAATGGTCGCGACCATCCACCAGATCACTTCCTTCTTAGATCTCCTATGGCCAGCCTCAACCGCCATTACCATGGTCACAGAGCTCATAATCAAAATGAAGGTCATGATGCCCACGAACACCAGTGGCGCACCACTGTCGGTGATCCCTGGAATCGACTGGAAAACCAAATCAGGATCTGGCCAGGTAAATTTACTGAAGCGTTGCGCTCCGTAATAGATCAATAATGACGAAAATGTGAATGCATCAGAAACCAGAAAGAACCACATCATTAATTTGCCGTACTCTACTGACCACGGCGAGCGGCCTCCGCTCCATGGAGTGGTCTTTACCTGATCTAATTGTGATAATGAACTCATTTTGTAAATAGTAATAGTTTGTTAAAAATTCTAACTGTTCAAAAGTAAAAAAACATACAGATATATCCATAATATATCTATAAAATGCCAAAATATAGAAGCGATATCCATCCGGAATTTACTCTTCTCTACTGAAAGACCTGCATAAGCACCATATAGACTGCTTGACACGAAGCACAGACCGGCAAAAATGTGCAACAAGTGAAGGCCCGATACCACATAAATCATAGAGATTGCGGCATTGTTGTTCACAAAGGCAGCCCCTGTCTGAAATAACGTCCCCCAGGCGTTAACCTGCATATAACCGAACACAAGACCTAAAACCAAGGTGGCCCACAAAAACATTTTCTGCGTTCCAATGTTCGCACTCTTCAATGCTCTGGATGCCAAAAAGAGACATAGGCTACTCAAGATTAATATTACAGTGCTATACATGAAGGTGTCTGGCAATACTAAGCCATGCCCCTTGCCTTTTGAAGCGGAAAAAACGATATAGTAACTGGTAAGCCCACCAAACATAATGGTTGAGGATACCACAAAAAGCCACACGACAAACTTTCTCGGCTTAGCATTGAAAGCCTCTTCTCTCTTAACCTCTTCTTCGTTTATTTTGTGTACCATTTTATATTATTTAGCTATTAAATCAAACAATAAGACCAATTGGACCAATGGTAGGTAAAAGAAGGAGCAAAACATCACTTTTCTAGCACTCTCAAGATCCATATTGACCCATAACTTAAATCCAAGCCAGGCAAAAATAAGGCTGGCAATTAAGGACACCCCACCAATATAATAACCACCAAATCCATAGATAGTTGGCAGTAAGCTAACCGGAATCAGGATCAGTGTACTCAGGAAAGTGATAAATGCACTGATCTTGTCTCTTTTAGTCGTAGGCAACAACCTGAAACCCGCCTTGCTGTAATCCTCATCCAATACCCAGGCGATTGCCCAGAAGTGAGGAAACTGCCAAACAAACTGGATCAGAAAGAGAATACCGGCGATGGTATAATCCATTGGGATAAATTGCTTCGCGCCACCAAATGAAGCCAGGTAGCCCAATAAAGGAGGTAAAGCGCCAGGAATAGCGCCTACAAATACGGCTATCGGTGATTTACGCTTCAAGGGTGTGTAAGCAAAGGCATAAAGCAAAATCGAAAAGACAGACAAAATACCAGTCTCCAGGTTCAGCTTGCCCAGCAACCAGGTACCCAACATGCCCATGATCAAGCCAAGAACCAAGCCTTGTCCGGTTGTCATTCTTCCTGCAGGCATCGGACGGTCCTTTGTACGGGTCATCAACTTATCCAAATCCTTTTCAATGATTTCATTGAAACAATTTGCAGCTCCCGTAACCAAAAATCCACCCGCAACTAGAATCAACCAATTGATCCAGTTAATCCCATCTAGATCCCCACGGTAAATTTGCGCCTTAGACCCGATTAAGAAAGTGACCGACGCAGAGAATACCACCAGGAAGGTCAACCTGAATTTTATAAGTTTAGAGAAATCAGATAAAAAATGTTTCAATTTATATATAATTAATGCTGTTGATCATAAGTACTCGTGCTGTAAACCAACAAATACAAATAATATTGCAGACTAAACAAAAATGTAGAGAACAAAATATGCAGTGCTTGTGCATAAGGCGGCAAACCAAAATTAGCCAATAGCAATCCAGTCACAATCTGAATGATCAAAACAATTGCAATCGCGTTACCAACCCTTAGCGCGGTCGCCTTACCATTGAACTTTTCTTTTACGATCTTATATATGATGATATTTATGATCAATACCAGCATTGCAAGGTCCCGGTGATAAGAAAACACGTTTCCTACTTTGGAAACCCAGGTTTTGCGCCCGTTGAATAGCATTTGTTTTGATATCGCGTCAATAGCTTCCCTAACCTCGGTACCCAGTACAATTTGTATGATCGTAAGTACGATCGAGCCAAAAACTAACCATTTGAGCCATATCAATCGCCCCATGATCACCGTCTCCTTTTTATGAAGCTGCAAAGCGTAGTTGTACGTGTACACTAAAATTCCAAGGATCACCAGTGCGACTAACATATGTACCGTTACTACCCAGGGCATCAGATTGGTTGAAACTACGATCGAACCGAGCCAGGCCTGGAAACCGACAAGGATCAGGTTTGCCACCGACAGTACAATGATCCTGTTCGCTTTTCCTTTGTATGTGAATGAAAACACGGTTAAGCCCAATAGCAGAAAACCTGTAATCGCGCCCATCAACCTGTTTAAGTATTCTGTCCAGGTCTTGGCAACGTTAAAAGTTTCCGGTTGTAGTATGGACTGGTCATGGCGAATGCTATCAGCAAGATGTCCTTTCCCCAACTTTTCAAGGGTCTTTGCAAACCTTTCGTTTTTAGCTACACGTTCCGCTACATATTTTTCCTTATAATCAGCAGGCAACTGAGCCGCAGAAGTAGGAGGAATATATTGATCGAAACACTTTGGCCAATCCGGACAACCCATTCCAGAACCAGTACTGCGTACAATCCCACCTGCCAGAATCAGCAGCAAGGTTACGGCAATAGTGATAAGGTTTAGCCTGATAAATCTCGTTTCAGATTTAGGAACCATGGTTTGTGTTAGTTAAAAAAAATGAGGTATCTGTTGTAAG
>JAPSHM010000313.1 GCA_031179845.1 Pedobacter sp. | reverse complement strand
GGTCGAGCACACTAACATCACTTTTCTGTGCGTACGTTGCATAGTATTTTGGCGCATATTTTCTGTTCTCTCCCTGTCCGAATTCACCACCAAAACTGGTTCTAAAGGTGAAATGATTGGCAAATTTCAATTCAGCAAAAACATTACCGGTCACACTGTTCTGTTTGTTCTGTTGATTAAAGAAGTCAAGACTAGCCTGAGGATTAAAGTTCGCACCGTCTCCCAACTGCTGATCTCTTGGATCACCGTAGGAGCCGTCTGGATTGAAGACGGCAATTGATGGCGCTGCTGCATATATTTGATGGAAAATCGTTGATGGAACGTCTCTTGATTTTCCTGACACCCCAGTTAGGTTGTACCCGACTTTGAAACTTTTCGACAACTGGATGTCGTTTGATACACGTGCCGTATATCTTTTATAGTTGTTCGTTTGAATAAGCCCGTCCTGGTCCAGGTAGCCCAGGGAAATGTTGTAGGTCGACTTCTCTGTACCCCCGGCAACGGAGATATTGTGGTTGGTGACAAAGGCGCTGCGGAGAATTTGATCATACCAATCGGTTCCCTTACCTAAATTTGTGTTGCTGAAAAGTGGCGTGCCGCCATTCAGAGTAGCCAATTCATTTGTGAATGTCGCATACTCCTCAGCATTTGCCATTTGTACCTGATTGGTCACTTTTTGGAAACCCGCGTAAGCATCGTAATTCACAGTTGTTGGCATACCCATTTTGCCTTTTTTTGTCGTGATTAGAACTACGCCATTGGCTGCGCGAATCCCGTAGATCGATTGGGCAGAGGCGTCTTTCAGCACACTCATATTCTCAATATCTCCGGGATTTAAAAAGTTGATGTCACTATACCATACGCCATCCACTACGTATAGCGGAGCCTGATTGCCAAAGATAGTACCCAATCCACGGATACGGATTTGAGGTGAAGCACCAGGAGATCCTGAATTGGTAATGGATACGCCGGCAATTTTACCCTGTAATGCACCTACCGGGTTGGTTGAGGCCTGCTTCGAAATTTCCGACCCTTTGACGCTGGAAACAGCGCCAGTTACATCGATTTTTCGCTGCGTGCCATAACCGACTACCACAACCTGCTCTAATAGTTGTGATGAAGGGATCAGCGTTACGTTAATAGTTTGTTGATTGTTAACTGGAATTTCCTGGGTATCGTAACCCACATAGGTGAAGACCAATACACTGTTAGCTGCTGTGCTTATGGAATATTTTCCAGCAACATCTGTCTGTACACCTGTCTTGCTGCCTTTCACCGTGACGCTTACAGCAGGGATCGTAGTTTTGTCCTGACCATCTGAAACAACGCCACTAACAGTGATGTTCTGTGCAAAAGCAGCGTTTATAAACAGTAAATAAAATGCACTTAAGACAGAAAATCTTGTAAAGAATCTTTTCATACTCGTTTAAGTTTTTGGTTAAATTGATTGTTAAAATTCGAATAGATTATTGGCTTTGTCAACTCTTGTAACCTCAACATTACTACATCACCGGTAAGAAATTGGCTAGCGCTCTTCAGTTAATAATCCTGCTGTTTCACTCAAAAAGCCTGTTTTTGGCGACTAATGTCCGTTGTAGATACTACATCAGTTGGATTGAAATAGTTTTTTAACCAGGTGGTTTTTTTTCGCTTGTGTGAGGTAATGTAGTAGTGCCGTATTCCGTCCGTGTACGGTTAAACCTCCATTAGAAATTCAACAAGATTTTTATCGTGGGGGATGTCCAGCTTTTTCCGCAATCTATAGCGCCTGATTTCCACTCCCCTCAGGGATATGTTCAACAAGGATGCCATCTCTTTACTACTCATATTCATGCGCAGGTAAGCACATAGCTTCAGATCGTTTGGAACCAGATCCGGATGTTTTAACTTTAACTTTTTAAAGAAGCTTTCATGAGCTTCATTGAAGCTGTTCTCGAATAAGTTCCAGTCCCGCTCATCGTTCATGCCTTCTTCAATTACCTTCTGAATTCGCCTCAATTGCTCTTCAGCAAGCGGCTTCCCGGTAGCGTCCCTGATCTTTAACATTTCCTGACTGATCTTCTGCAACAACTCATTTTTATAAACCAGGCTCATAGCAGAATTGGCCAACTCCCTGCTTTTTCCTGCAAGATCTGCTTGTAATTTTTCCGTCTGAAGTTTGACGATCTGCTTTTCGGTAGCCTCGGCTTCTTTTCGAAGGAATATTTCTTTTTCGGCCTGTAGCTTTTCGGAAATGGCTTGCCGGTCTCTTAACAGCTTCTTCTCATAAAGCTTTCTTCCGATCAACAGCAGGAGCACAAAAAGAATGAAGTAGATTAGAAATGCCCAGTTGCTGGCATAGAATGGCGGAAGGACCTCGAATTCAAAGCTGGTCGTTTTACTAATGACCTGATCATTTAATTTTGCCCGCACCAGGAATTTATAATTTCCGCTTCCCAGATTGGTAAAGTCCTTTTGAGAAGCTGCGCTCCAGGCAGACCACTGCTTTGAATATCCTTCCAGAAAATACTGAAACTTAATTTTTGCCTGCCGGTAATAGGGTAGGGTGTAGGAGATCCGGATATTGTTGCGGCTAAATGGGATCTCTATGGCCGTTTCGCTGTTTCCAACTTCACTGATCACTGAATAGGTGTCCGTGATATCTTCCACTCTTCTAACCAGCACAGTCGGCAAGGTGATCTTCCTGTTTTTTCTGGCCTCCGTTTCATTGTAGATAACAAAGCCATCGTCTACACTGATCAGGTAGATCTGATCGCTGATCTTACTAATATTTTCATAGTACTGAACCATTCGACCATCCAGGGCACTAAACTGGATGGAGTCCACGTCAATTTTTCCAGGGTTTATGAAACTGATCAGTGCCATCTTTCCCTGATTGATAAACCAATAACGGTGGTCTCCCGCACTGATGATCTTATTGGAACGGGCAAATGATCCTATTGCCTTGTTTAGAATTTCGTATGGAGTAAACCGGTTGCTAATCTCATCAAACGTTAAAAAGCCGGCATCAGAGGAATAGAGTAGCTTGCTCTCCAAAGTGAACAGGTTGACATTGTAGCTGCTCGGTAAACCGTTTCGCTCATCATAATAGTTAGTGGATCTGACTTTTTTGAAATCAGGACTTAGATTGAGCTTATAAAGCCCCTTATAAGCATGGCTCACCCAAATGTCACCCTTCTGATCTTTTTCTACATATCGGGAAGGTTCTGCAAAATGGTCAACCTTATGAGAGAACTTCCATAAACCTGCTGCGTCTTTCTTGTAGAGGACCAGCCCTGTGTAGGTGCCCTGGATCAGATGGTCGTCATTGAGCTTTTTAATTGTCCAGCCACCGCCTATGTTAGACACCTTTTCTATTTGGTTGTCATTAACCCTAAAAGTGCCATCGTTATGGCCAGCGAGCAGTTGTCCGTCCATCAAAGTCAAATCCCAAATCTGTCCCTGCGTAGCAGGGACCAACGTGAAGTTGAACGTCCTGAATGGCTGCCCTTTTGTTGTCGCCCATGGACTGGAGAACAATCCCTGATTGGTGCCTAAATAGATTTTATTTTTGTGGATCAGGCTGGAATAAACTGTGCCAAACAACCCCGTTTTATCGAGATAAAAATACAGCGGGGAGTTGAGCTCTATCCGGTCGATCCCATTATCTAAACCCACCCAAAGATTCTGCTCCTTGTCTGCGTAAATACTTAGTATAGTGTTGTTCTGCAGTCCACTTGATTTGTTGATCTGCTGAATGATGTTCCCTTGTTCATCAATGATGATTAAACCGTTGAGGATGGTGCCATAAGCATAGTACTTACCCAGTACCTGAACGCCATTGTTAAGCTGGTGCGTTCGCAAGTAGGCATTGGCCGGACTATCAAATGGGGTGTAACGCTGACCATCATATAAATACAGGCCCGATTTGCCCGTTCCAATTAAAAGTTCTCCATCCTGATATGGAAGGATAGACAGCACACTTTCCGGTAATGGCGGTCCGTCGTTTCGCAAAGCGCTCAACGTGTTTCCCTTTAGTTCAAATAATCCTTTGCCGAGCTCTTCAATAATGAAACGTTTGCCGACCTGGTGTAAAAACAGGAAAGAGCCCCTGCCTTTAATTACCCGGATCTTTTTATGCTCATAAATGTAGATCGAGGTGAAAGATTGAAAAATAACTTTCTTACCGTCAGTATAGATCTTCCAGATCTCATCTGTCATCTTGTACTGTTCGGGGATAAGATGGATTAAGGAATAATATTGTAAGCGTTTATTTGCCACCTTCCAATAGCCGAACTCTCCAAAACTACCGGTGTAAATGATGCCCTCATGATCAGTGGCTACCGACCGTACGATCTGACGGTTCGGCATTTGGTGTTGTTGCCAATACCGGCCATCGTAACTGAGCAGTCCCTGGCCATTACCAAAGTACATAATACCATACTTGTCTTTTGCGACAGACCAATTCTGGTTGCCGGAAAGATAGACGGATTTAGGGTAATTTTGAATATACGGCACCCCGATACTTTGTATGTTATCGGCTAGTGCAAAAAATGGCAAAAAGAGCGTTAGGAAAAATAAATAGTAACTCAGGTGCCTGATGTTCATGTATGATTATTTCGCTACCGAATTCACCGGTTGGGGTACTTTAACGTAATAGCCCGTTCCGTCATATTTCCGTTTCCTTGGGTTGGTTGTACATGGTACAGAACAACAGCCTTGCAGCTCATCACCACAGTCATCGCACTGCGTAACATGCTCATTGCACTCAGGATTCGC
>JAPSHM010000312.1 GCA_031179845.1 Pedobacter sp. | reverse complement strand
TATTAAATACGATTTCCAGGGCAAATGGTCTGACCCTAACAAAGGAAAACAAAACATTCATTATAACTAAATAAACAAATTTCAAAAATGGTATCTGCAGGTGCCGAATAGCCCGATAAAAAGGCTGTAATGGATAATTATTGCTAAAATTTTAAAAGAAAATGCTTAAAAACCGAAAGAAAGAAGTATTGCGAAGATGCTTCATTATGACGATGCTTCTATTGTTATTTAGCCCTGTAATTTTGGCACAGGACAATGGAAACATCACTGTGATCGTGCAGGACCTGAAAGGCACTACATTACCTGGTGCATCCGTGAATATAGCCAACATTTCAAGGTCTATATCAAAAACCTCCGCTTCTGATCAACAGGGGATGGCAGTGTTCCAAAGCTTGCCAAAAGACAGTAGTTATTGTATTGCGGTGTCATTTATAGGCATGCAAACACAACGTAAATGTGGATATACCCTAAACGGAGGACAGAGAATTACAGTAGTAATTAGAATGGAAGAAAGTGGATCTACACAAATGGATGAAGTGGTTGTTGTAGGCTACGGGACCCAAAAGAAAGAAAATCTGACCGGATCTATTGGTGTCATCAGAGAGGGACAAATTGCCGGTCGGCCGGTTACACAGATGTCACAGGCACTCGCTGGACTTTCACCAGGTGTATATATCAACGCAAACACCGGTGAACCCGGCAATGACCAGGCAAACATCAGGATTCGTGGTACGGGAACATTGAACGATGCCAATCCGTTGATACTAATTGACGGAATTGAAGGTCCTTTAGATAATATCAACCCATCCGATATCTCTTCAGTAAGTATATTGAAGGATGCTTCTTCCGCCGCAATATACGGCTCAAGAGCTGCAAACGGAGTTATCCTGGTAACTACGAAAAGAGGTAAATTAGGAGAAAAGACGAGCGTATCCTATAACTTCTATTCAGGAGTTGCAACTCCAACAGTTTTACCCAAAATGGTTACAGACAATGCAACGTATTTGAGACTGTATCGTGAAGCGATGCAAAATACAGGTAGCTCAGTTTCCTATACGGATGCAGATATAGAGCGCTACTCTAAAATACCGGGTACGGATTGGATCGATGAGATCTTTAGAGATGCTGCTCCAATCAGTCAGCATTCCCTGTCACTGAATGGTGGTAGCGATAAGATCTCTTATCTGTTTTCTTCGGCCTATCTGGATCAGGCTGGCTTGCTGGACGGCGATCAGAAATACCGCAGATTCAATAGCCGGTTAAATGTGGACATGAAGATCTCTGAAAAGTTCAATGCTGGAGTGTCCTTTTCTTATACCCGTGCAAACAGTTCGTTGGCAAGTCAGCAAAACGTTGGAGAATTGACCGGAAAGGGAAGCCTTGCTTTTGAAGGTGGCTTAACCCAACACCCATTAACTCCGGTATATGACGTTGAAGGCAGATATGCTGGTCCCGAAGCCATTCTCGGTTTAAGAAATGATAGGGCCAGTGGTCGCGCCATACTTGATAATCAAGGCACTGAAGCGCTAAGCAATGACCTTTTGGGAAGTGCATTTTTAACCTATGAACCATTTAAAGACTTAATTTTCAAAGGTACTGTGGCTGTTAACAGTCAGACCAGGCACGCAGAAGACATAAACAGGGAGTTTAAGCAGTACGACTGGATTACCGCCAAACAATTGAGCGTCGCGAATCCGACAAGTAACATGACGGATCTGCAGTCCAGCAAATTCAATGTGACCAGTTGGTTACAGGCAAACTATCAAAAAACATTTGGATTACATCAGTTCAATGGATTGATCGGTTTCAACCAGGAAACCTCTGAACAACAGAACAACAGACTTTCGCAGGAAGGATTTGCAACACCAAACCAAATCATCTTTGGAAAAGGTTCAAAAACGACAGAAGTAACCGGAAATAAGGGCGAATGGGCTTTACGCTCTATCTTTGGACGCCTAAATTATTCATTCAACAGTAAATACCTTTTAGAAGCGAATCTGCGCAGAGATGGTTCTTCCCGATTCGGTAAGAACAATCGGTGGGCAACTTTTCCATCGTTTTCAGGGGGATGGGTAGCATCAAATGAAAGCTTCTGGAATAAAAGGATCGTCAACTATATGAAGGTTCGTGGCTCGTGGGGACAATTGGGTAACCAGAATACAGCACTTTATCCATTTGCCTCTCAGGTTTCTTTGGAGAATAATTATGTTTTTGCCACCGGACAGGTCTCCGGGGCGGCTTTGTCAACCTTAGGAAATCCTGATTTGAAATGGGAAACTACGACAACAACTGATATTGGCCTGGAACTCGGTCTATTCAATTCAAAGCTGACGCTTGAAGCCGATTATTTTGTAAAAAGGACAGATGATATCCTGACGCAGCTCAGCAATCCATTGGTAACGGGGGTGATTAATCCAACAATTGTAAATGCAGCATCTGTGGAGAACAAAGGATGGGAAACGGCCATTAGTTACAAGGATCAGATCGGTGCGTTTAAATTTGGATTGGGTGCCAATGTTACTTATATCAAAAATACGGTATTAGCGATCAATCCTTCACTAGGTGGGGCAGACGATCGCGTGGAGCTGAGTGCTGTTAACAACATTTACCTGATGCGTGGTGAATCCATCAATGCCATTTACGGTTACATTACCGAAGGAATTTTTCAAACTGGAGAGGAGATCAGCAATGCACCTGATCATGCACTTTTCGGTAAACCAAGTCCGGGTGATTTCAGGATTCAGGACACAGACCATGATGGCGTAATCACAGAGAAGGACCGTGTAGTGATGGGTAACCGTCAACCAGAATGGCTGTTTGGGTTCAACCTGAGTGCAGGTTACAAAGGCTTTGATTTTGCAGCGATGTTTCAGGGAATTGGAAAAGCAGATGCATTCATTTCCCGATTAAATGGTCCATTTCCAAGAGCCGGACTGCGTCAGATCTGGGAAGACCGCTGGACTCCAGAAAATCCAAGTGCGACCATGCCGAGATTATGGTCTGACAGAAGCGGTTACAATGGTAAAACGGTAGAAAGCTTGCCGTCGTCCTTTTGGGTACAGCAACGAGATTATCTGCGCTTGAAAAACATTCAGCTCGGATATACCTTTAGCAAGAACACGATAAAAGGGCTACCAGTTCAAAGTATCCGCATCTACGCGAACGGACAGAACTTGTGGACAACAACTAAATTCAAGGATTTTGATCCTGAACGCCTCGATACAGAAGCCTATGTAACTACCTCACTTCCTCAGGCCAGAATCATTACTGGCGGAATTAACGTAATATTTTAATATTAGAACACTTAACAGATGAAATTTCAATACTTTACCATACTCTTGTTGTCGCTAGGTCTCAGTTCCTGTAAGAAAGACTTTCTGGAAAAGCTTCCGGAAGATACGCTTGCACCAGAAGTTTTTTATAGTGATGCGTCAAGCTTAAATCCGGGATTGTTCGGTGTCTACCGTTCGCTCCGCGAAGGTGCGGTGTTTGGCAACCCAATTGAACTGGAGGGGATCTCCGATAATGCGATTCTAAATACGAGAGCTGCTGAGCTGATTAATTTTTCCAAAGGTGTAGGGGTAACCGATAACACGGAGAAATTGGCAGAATATTACCGCAGTAATTACCAGGTGATCCAAAGGGCAAATGCTTTGTTGGAAAACATCAATGCGCCGGGAGATCTTACAGACGGGGAACGCATCATCATACAATCAGAGGCCCGGGCATTGAGAGCATTGGCTTATATGCGTTTGGTTTATCTATATGGACGTGTTCCACTGGTCACAAAATCTATTACCCGGACTGAGGCCCTTTCTGTTAATCAAGCTTCCAGAGCTGAACTGATCAATTTCATTGTAACTGAGCTGGATGAAGCCGGGAACAAATTGGGAACTAAAGCTTATCTCTCACAAACCGGTCGATTGACAAAACAGGCAGCTTTGGGCATGCGTGCTAAAGTATTGCTTTACGAAGCAAGATTGGGAAATGTTAGCTGGACCGATGCTCTAGCCGCTATAAAAACAGTAAAAGAGCTCGCTGTTTCAGCAGGTGCTAAACTGCTGGAAAGCGGAGATGGGTCGAATGGTCAGGCCAATTACGAAGCAGTTTTTGCTGAAAATCAGGAAGACAATATAGAGGTCTTATTCCAGGTGAAATTTGACGCTACTATTGGACAAGGGCAATCGATCCATAACAATTACGCACCAAACCAGGCCAATCAAACAGCAAGGATCTCTATTCATGGTAATTTTGTACGCGACTTTTATGGCACGGACGGTTTGCCGGTTACTGACGCTGCTTCGGTAGTGGATTTATTGAAACCTTATGAACAACGTGATCCACGTCTATTTGCTACGGTATACGTTCCGGGGAACACCTATTTCTTCGGGATTTACACAGGTAGGGCAGGCAATGCCTCACTGGAGACAGATTTTGCCTTGCGGAAATATACTTATAGTGCATTGAGTGCCGGAGATGGTGGCCTGGATGTGATCGTACTTCGCTACGCAGATGTGCTGTTGATGCTGGCTGAAGCGGAAAATAAAGTGAACGGTCCGACTGCAACTGCTTATGAAGCGATCAATGCAATTCGAGATCGGGTAAATATGCCAAAAGTTAGGGCCGGTATTGATGCGAGTGCTTTCAATAATGAAGTGATCCATGAACGCAGAGTTGAACTCGGAATGGAAGGCCAGCGTTGGTTCGACCTGGTTACTTTAAAGATTGCGAATGAAAAGATCAATGGGATCAGTGAATTGGGCAGAAAATTTA
>JAPSHM010000311.1 GCA_031179845.1 Pedobacter sp. | reverse complement strand
CCCAAGCGATGTTGTTGTGGTTGTAATCCAAAATGGAAATCTGACCTTCCCGCTTTAAAAGTGATTTCATCTTTATTAAGGCTTTTTTTGGGTTACTTAACCACTGCAGTACCCTCGCTGCAACAATGAGATCAAATTTTTCATCAGGTTGATAATCGAACAAGTCAGTGTGTATAAGCTCTAGGTTTGCTACATTCTGGTAGGATAGTTTTCCGCTTTCAATAAATTTTTCGGTATTGTCTATTCCGGTTACTTTCCCAGCTAATCCAACCAATAATGCTATATCCTTCGAGATCGCGCCAGTTCCGCATCCTACATCTAGTACCGACATTCCTTCTTTTATAATTGGCTGCAGATTGCGATAGTCGGCTTCTAATGATCTATTGTCAAATATTTTGTCGGCTGATTGCCCGTCCCGTTCGATATGTTTATTGGTTGCCATGATGTTGATTGCGTTAAGAACGGAATGTATCAATATTTTCGCATATAAAAAAACGCGTGCGGTCTCAAATTATACTACCTGTACACAACCTAAAATGATTATAATTAATACTTTTATAGCCGAACAATAAAACATAACATGGCATCAGGATTTTTTGCGATTTTAGACGATATAGCAGCATTAATGGACGACGTAGCGGTTGCAAGTAAGATAGCAACGCGTAAAACTGCCGGAATACTGGGGGACGACTTAGCAGTTAACGCAGAAAAAGCTACAGGTTTTTTGTCTTCCCGTGAATTGCCTGTTCTGTGGGCCATCACAAAAGGCTCCTTTATCAACAAGCTAATCATCGTTCCGATAGCCCTTTTACTCAATGTCTTCTTTCCAGTGGCCATTAAATTCATATTGATTTTAGGTGGACTTTACCTGGCTTATGAAGGCGCAGAGAAGATAGTTGAATTCTTGTTTCATCGAAAGCAGTCAGGACAGGAGGTTATTGAAAAAAGTGAGGGAGATAATCGGGATGCAGAAAAATTAAAAGTTAAGTCGGCAGTTACGACCGATTTTATTCTCTCTGTAGAGATTGTAATTATAGCGCTTGGAACGGTTCTGGAAAGAACTTTATCAATCCAAATATTGACGGTTTCGGTGGTCGCTTTATTAGCTACTGTTGGTGTTTACGGGATAGTTGCCCTCATAGTGAGGATGGACGATACGGGCCTTAAACTGATTAAGCGATATGAAGATAAAGGTTTAATGGCTAAGCTCGGCCACCTGTTAGTTAGACTGCTACCGATCATCATTAAAATTCTGGCTGTTGTGGGAACCATAGCACTATTGTTAGTTTCAGGTGGTATTTTTGTACACAACATTGATCTATTGCATCATATTCTTCCGAACGTACCGGCAATAATAACAGAATTTGTTTTGGGATTTGTTGTAGGATTAATCATGGTGTCAATTATAACGACTGGGAAAAAGATATTTTCAATGCTACGTAGGTAAACGTTTTATTGGCGCAAATACCCCTTTTTTTTGTCTTAAGTGCCTAGCATATAATAAATTGTTTATTCCTAATTTTGGGTTGCAAAGTATTGAATTATGTTACTACAAGGTAAAACTGCGATAATCTATGGGGCTGGTGGATCACTTGGTGGTGCTGTCGCCAGTGCGCTCGCAACTGCAGGTGCTCATGTGTTTCTTACGGGTCATCATATAGACAACGTAAAAAAAACGGCAATTCATATTGAATCGGCTGGAGGTAGAGTTTCCGTCCATCAGGTAGATGCAAGGAATGAGAAATCCGTAAATGATCATATCCACACGGTGATGGAATCAGCGGGGTCCGTTGATATATCTTTTAATGCCATAGGCTGGCAGGAAACACAAGATATTCCGTTAACGGAAATGACTCTTGATGACTTTCTCCGTCCAATAAATGTTGCCTTGGAGACACAGTTCATCACTGCAACGGCTGCAGGCAGAATAATGAAAGCGCAAAGATCGGGCGTAATACTTTCACTTACAGCAACGCCAGGAGGCATTGGCTATGCCAATGTTGGCGGATTTGGCCCGGCTTGTAATGGTGTCGAAGGATTTTCCCGTAACCTTGCTTCCGAATTGGGGCCATATGGAGTTCGTGCAGTAAACATCCGTTCAGGCGGATCTCCAGATTCCAGGATTTTTAAAGAAGCAATTGACGCTGGAGGTGATGAAGTTAAAGCATTTGTTAAAAAAATGGAAAATGACACCATGTTAAAACAACTGCCACTTATGGAGGATATAGCTAATACAGCAGTTTTTCTTGTATCAGCCTTGGCAGGTAAGATCACTGGTGTAACTATAGATGTTACAGCTGGTACGACGAGCGCACTGAATTATAAAGTGACAAATGTTGCGTTTCTGAAGAAAGATGCCGAGTAGCATATGATATCCACAATCTGAAAAATTCCTATAAAACGACAAATAGGTAAATGAAGTGGATATTGAAGGAATACTGCTGATGAGGACTTATAAACCCTTATAAAAAAAGAAAGAGGCACTCCATCCAGACGTTCCTCTATTCTAACCAAATATAAACCTGTATGAACGGGTTTTCTCTTTATGTTCTATCGTAACTGATTAGTGTCGCGATTAGAATCTTATGTTTAATAATTATAAGACAAATATACGTACTATTTTAATATAGTGTATATAGTACACTATTAAATTTTTAAAATCATGACTTTTAATTAATAATTGTCGCATATAACCCTGGTTTTGGCGCAATCAAGCCATTTTATGTAAATTAAATTGTTGTAGATTTATTCTAAATTTAACATGAAAAAAGGAAAAGTTAAACCTCAAAAATATTAAAGATGAACAAAAACGGAATTATTATTGAACTGGAAGAAAGTCTAAACGAATTTCAATTATTGGTTTCATCGTTTAATGATAAGCAAATGAATGAACGTACAACTGAAGGAAGCTGGACACCTGGGCAGGTTGCACAGCACATCATTATGGCCAATTCCGGATTTGGAGATGTGTTATATGGAACGGTTGAGCAAACAGAAAGAGCGCCAGATTTACAGATAGACCGTCTTAAAGATATCTTCCTGGACTTTACGTCAAAAATGGAGGCCCCTGATTTCATCATCCCACATGATAAAAAATATACTAAAGACGGTTTATTAACTGCATTCGAAAGCATGAAGAGAAAGGTCAGTAAAGCGGTGTCTGATCTGGATCTGACACAAACCTGCTTGGCATTTGAATTGCCTGTATTTGGTTTCCTGACCCGATTAGAAGCCATTTATTTTGTCATCTATCATACCAAACGACACGCGAACCAACTGAAAAAAATAAAGGAATTTCGGGCGACTGAATAATAGGCTAGTATCGCTTAAATGTAAAATTAGGACCGTTTGCAAAGGGTGTGGAGGTTTTCCGGTAGATTTGTACACCAATAAACGTACCTATGAAAACAGCAAGACCGCGCACTTTTTTTTCTCCATCCATCTGGGTTATTGTTGCAATGTTATTCAACACGGATGTTTATGCGCAAAATGACAACAGCAATCCTTCTCCGATTAAATTTCCAACACCACAGGTAACTAGTAACCAGCTATTTTACTTACAGCGAGACCCAAATACCAATACAATTGTTTATGAATTGAACGTAGATAAAGAGGGCGACATCGTTAAAAAAGAACCCGTAAAGGCCTATTGGATCAGGTATACCGAAAAAGGTAAAAAAGTAGATCTAAATTATATCCAGCGGAAGTTTGCCTATGGAATACAGAGTAAGGACCTTGGCGACAATTATTATGAACTCAAATTTGTTGCTCATAAGCAACTTCCGATGTATTTATTGAAGTCGCCCGATGATAAAAAATACCATGTATACGTAACTGTAAATAACAAAAAACTTCAACTTCAACGTATCTTCCTCCGCATTGAGGGAGGAAGTTTTTGGTTGCCTAATGTAAAATATGTTGAGTTGAAAGGAATCAATACGGCGAATAAAGTTCAGACCGTTGAGCGAATAAAAATTTAAAAAAACGGTTCGATCGACATCCAAATAATCCGTATACTGGATAAGATTACTATCGCTGCAACACCAATAAACATTTTTTTGATCGGCAGCTTACCTACCAGGCGAGCAGCAAATGGAGCAGCGATCACACCACCTACAATCAGTCCAACTATAGATTGCCAATGACTAACACCGAGAACAAAAAAGAAGGTGATCGCACTGGCCATGGTGACGAAGAATTCAGTTAAACTAACAGACCCAATTACGTATTTAGGAGTACGTCCTTTTGAAATCAAAGTTGAAGTTACCAATGGCCCCCAGCCGCCTCCGCCAAATGAATCCAAAAAACCTCCCGCACCAGCCAGCCAACCTGCGCGTTTAATTTTTTGTGGTTTTGGGGTTTCTTTGAATGCATTGGTCAATATTTTAATACCTAACAATAACGTGTAACCAGATATAATCGGCCTGATCCATTGAGAATACTCATCTCCGGCGTAAGAAAGGAGTAAGGCTCCCGCTATGGCACCCAAAACCCCTGGAATCAGCAAAGTTTTAAAGAGCTTCTTATTTACGTTTCCAAATCGATAGTGACTGAATCCGGATGCTCCACTTGAAAACATTTCGGCAGTATGTATACTACCCGAGATAACCGCCGGATTTAATCCACCAGATAACAATAGGGTAGTGGAAACAACGCCATAACCCATCCCAAGTGCGCCATCCACCATTTGTGCAAGAAAGCCGACTGCAAGCATCCAGAAGAATTTCTCATCCATCTGCCCATAGATCTCTTTCCCAAACGAAATCACTGATTCATAGGATAAATAGAAATACAGTG
>JAPSHM010000310.1 GCA_031179845.1 Pedobacter sp. | reverse complement strand
CGACCGGATTTCGGGAAATCCTGATGGGGAGGACGATCAAAAGAATACCAAAGAGCCTCCAGGTCATTCTCCTTTAGACGAGAAATGACTTTGGCACCATTTTTTCTTGTAAATGGTTTGTAGATACATAAACCACAGATGATCATGAAAAAGATACTTTTAGTCGTAATAATGGGAATTACCTTAGCTGCATGTAGTAATGAAGCGAAAGAAGAAGCGCTTGTTAAGCAAGAAGTAATCGCTGCGGTTAAAGACAGCTTAAAACTTGATAGTTTTAAACAAGCCGAAGCAAAAGTTAAAGAAAAAGAGCAGGAACGTGTGGCTCTGGTAAAAGAAGAAAAACGTATGCTTTTATTAGCAGAACGAAATGAAGCTGCGGCTTCGAGGTCGACAACATCCTATACAAATGAAGAAGTTGCAGCACCAGCAAAGAAAAAAGGATGGAGCCAGGCCGCTAAAGGTACTGCTATTGGTGCGGGTGCCGGTGCTTTGGGTGGTATACTGATCGACAAAAAGGATGGAAGAGGAGCAATAATTGGCGGCGTAGTCGGCGCAGGGGCTGGTTATCTGATCGGTAGAGATCAAGATCGAAAATCGGGTAGGGTTCAACCTAAAAATTAACATATCAAACCTAAGGCCTTATAGTGCTATATAAGGCCTTTTTTATTTAACAATCAGACTTACTGCAGTTTTTATCTCCTGCCTTGTGGCCGAGAGGAGTTTATTAATCTCCGATTCATTATAAGTAGTGATCGATCCTATTTTTTTCGCTATAACGGCGAGGGCGGTTAGCCCTGAAACAATCGAGGTGTCGTAAATCTTATAACTTAATTCCTTTATTTTACTCAGATCCTTGTTAGCCGCGTGCTCTTTAAATTCCTTGGAGAAATTCATCAGTTCTGTCCTAAGTAATGACAAAACCTTTGTCAACACTCCAGCATCATCACCTACGTATTCCTTCAACAATTCAATATTGAAATGATATGTTGTGTCTTCTGTCGGTGATAAAGACAGCTCACTATGAGGATCTTCAGAGGGATTTTTTAACCATTTTTTCAAAGAAAGTGCGATGGTGTGGGCTACAACTGGTTTTGAAATGAAATCATCCATTCCCGCGGCAAAACATTTTTCTTTTTCTCCCTTTACATTTCCGGCAGTAAGCGCAATAATGGGTGTATAAAGTCTATGTTTAACTGCCCTTATTTTTTTCGTAGCTTCGTAACCGTTCATTTCTGGCATTTGAATGTCCATCAAAACGATATCTATTTGAGTGTTTTTATAGATCTCAACTGCCTCAAATCCATTTTTAGCTTCAAATATTGTTGCATTGGGAGCGATTCTTCTTACGATTGTTTTCGCCAAAAGCATGTTTACCGCATTGTCTTCTGCGATCAGGGCTTGGATGGGATCGTCCATGCGCTCATGATCTTGTAAAATCGTGTGGTTCTTTTCTGGCTTTTTAGAGATAACCCGGACCAGCGAACCATACATGTCTTTCAGCTTAATAGGTTTCAGCAACCGATCAGTTACATTCAATTTCTCACATGCTTTAATAATTTTCTCGTCCGACGAGCTGTGTAAAAGTATGATCGGCTGATCATTATTTGAGTCTTTCAAGATTTCTCTGATCTTCTTTATTGATTCCAGCCCGTCTAAATCAGGCATGTGGTAATCCATCAAAATCACATCGAACTTCTCTCCCGAAGAAATCAACTCAATGGCTTCGGAACCACTATTCGCTTCCACCGAAATAATTTGTTTTAGTGAAAGCATTTTATTGATGATCAACCTATTGTTAGTGTTGTCATCGACAATCAATACTTTCTTAATGGTATCAAGATTTTGTATTTCAATAGACTCGCCAGGTTCTGACTGCAACATAATCTCAAAATAAAAGGTACTTCCCTTTCCAGGAATACTTTCTACTTGCAATTTACTGTTCATAAGTCCGAGCAATTTGTTTGAAATAGTAAGTCCCAATCCAGTACCGCCATACCTTTTGGTGGTCGAGGCATCTTCTTGCGAAAAGGCATCAAATATTTTAAGCTTCTTATCTGGATTAATGCCAATTCCTGTATCTCTAACTGCGAAACGGTATCTTATGTCCTGGAGCTGCGGATTGGTTAATGCCTCAACTTTCAACTCTATTTCCCCTTTTTCCGTAAATTTTACTGCATTGCCCAATAGGTTGATTAGGATTTGTTTCAGTCGCAATTCATCTGCCCAGATGTATTTGGGAAGATCGGACGAGATGTTCAATAACATTTCCAGTCCCTTGCTTTGCACCTGATACTTGATTACGTCGGCAGATTCTTCCGCCATTTCATAGAGATTGAATTTCGACCGGTTCATCTCGAGCTTACCGGCTTCAATCTTGGAAAAATCTAGAATATCGTTAATAGTATTCAGTAATGCATTTCCAGATTGGGTAACTATCGAGAGATATTGTTGCTGCGTTTCGTTTAATTGAGTTTTGATCAGGAGGTCCGTAAATCCAATAATCCCATTTAATGGAGTACGGATTTCGTGACTCATGTTTGCCAAAAATTCTGACTTGGCCTTGTTTGCATGTTCTGCATCTTCTTTTGCAGAAATGAGGCTTGCCTCCATGTTTTTTATCTTTGTAATGTCCTGGAAAGTACCTCGTATTTTTAGACAACGACCTTCAACGAACTGAGGTATACCTATAGATCTAATCCATATGTCATTGCCCTTTGCTGTGGTTAGTTCCAATTCAAGATCCCAGTTATTTCCATTTAGCACTGCGGCATTAAATGCATTGAAACGGCTATCTCTGCTCTTTCCAAACTTGTAAAATAGCAATTCGTTCTCTGGGTTTGGCTCAAAGTCGGCACTTACTTCAAATATTTTTCTTGCTACTTTGGACCAGTTGAGTTTTTGCTCTTTCAGGTCCAATTCCCAATTTCCCAGCCGCGCAATGTTGTTCGCTTCTTCGAGTTTTTTATTTTTGTTCTTTAAATCCCTGGTTAACCTATGCCGCTCGGTAATGTCAATCGCATTACAGATTATGTAAGGTTTTTCTTCGATCGAGCTTTCTAAAATACAATTGAATATCCAAATGATATTACTTCCATTTTTGTGTCTGGTAGTCATCAAGCCAGATGCTTTTCTTTTGACCTTTATATCCTGCAAGTAAATATTGACCTGAGAATGAAACTCTTCAGGAATAAGATCATATAGGTTCATCAGTTGTACTTCAGCTATTGTAAAGCCCAATCGTTGTGCACCATTGGTGTTGATGAAGAGGAATTTGCCTTGTAGGTCATGTGTAAACATAAAGCCTTGGGTGTTCTCTACAAATATTTTAAGCTTGGCTTCGCTGGCTAAAATCTTTTCCTGAACATTTCTATCTTTTGTCACGTCTCTGGCAATAGCCAACACTTTCTGCGCATCAAATTCAGCAGCAACACTCCATTGCAGTGTTCGATATTCTCCTTTTTTTGTTTTGAAACGGTTTGTAAAGCTAACTACACTTTTACCAGTAGTCAATTGTTTAAATCCATCACTTGTAGATTGCAGATCGTAAGGGTGCAGGAAATTATAAAAGGATTTATTCAACAGATCTTCTTCCGCCCAGCCAAGGATATTTGTAAAAGCTGGATTAACCCGGCGAAAAATACCGTCGGTATCTGCTTCGCTAATCAGATCATTGGACAATTTGTAAAGCTTTAGGAAATGATTCCATTCTTTCTTGCCTTTGATCTCTGTCACCAAAGATGTGATCTCTACAGCGATCAATTCCAACAATCTTTTTTGTTTTATTGTCAGTTCACGTCTTGGTTTTGTATCAAATATTGATAAAGTACCAATAATATCCTGTTGCGCGTCTATCAATGCTATTCCAGCATAATAGATAATTTTAATGTATTGGTGAGTTGTACCTGTTTTGAACCTGGAGTCGTTTGGTACATTCAGTATTTCTACAACGCCGGAACTGTTTACCGTATGCTGGTAGAAGTCATTTTCAATTAGGATCTCTTCGGGTGTAAAGATTTTATTGGAACGATACCACTGCTTATTTTGATCAATCAGCGTAATGAATGCAATGTTGGTATCACATATCGACGATGTTAATTCAGTGAGGCGTTCAAAATGAGCTTCGTAGACTTCATCAAACGTCTGAGATTTATTTAACACCTTTAATCGTTCTTTTTCATTTTCTGGAAGAGGTTTGTATTTCATATGAAAACGGATGTCGATAAACTATTGTCAACAACAAAGTAAAAATAGAGAATTAAACAGAACATCTATGAGTATTCCATTAAAAAAAACTTTTTAAAGTTTGATCCTTGGGCATAATCGTAATAAATGTTTAACGTAACGGTAATATTGAGGTTTTCTTCACTACGATTTTTCGGAAATGCGCAGGACCAGCGTAAAAACAATGTTGGCGATTAGGATTTAGTGTAGATAAAAATTCCCATTTTGGGGTCCTTTGCGTAACAGAATTTTAGTTTAATTAAATAATGTACTGATGTTAGTTGGTTAAATTCTTTAGTTCGCGGTTAAATATTGCCGTTATATGGCTGAAAACTTGTGTAGAAAACATGGGGAACTCGTTAAATTATTACTGGCTTGATTTTTTCCTTTATGTATTTGTTAAAAATACATTTTAAATGAAAATCTATTCCCTATCGATTCTTATCATGTTATTCTTCGTCAGTTGCAAAAAACAAGACTTCACTGACGACGAATAACATGATAAGAATCGATAGGGAATAGATTTTCATTTAAAATGTATTTTTAACAAATACATAAAGGAAAAAATCAAGCCAGTAATAATTTAAC
>JAPSHM010000309.1 GCA_031179845.1 Pedobacter sp. | reverse complement strand
CAGATAAGATCGCTATCGAACATTTACTAAAACTGTACGCCCTATGAGTTTGACCGAACGAGACGCACAGGTGATCTGGCATCCCTATACCCAAATGAAAAACCCCTTACCTCATATTCCAATTGTAAGGGGAGAAGGAGTGTATTTATTTGATGAACATGGAAAGAAATATATTGATGCGGTATCCAGCTGGTGGGTAAATATTCACGGCCATGCTCATCCCTATATTGCAGCCAAAGTTGCAGAACAGCTGAACACGCTCGAACATGTGATATTTGCCGGTTTTACTCATGAACCGGCCGTGCAATTGGCAGAACGCCTGTTGCCTTTATTGCCGGGAACACAAACTAAAGTGTTTTACAGCGATAATGGTTCAACCGCCGTAGAAGTATCGCTCAAAATGTGTTTGCAGTATTGGGTAAATACAGGTCAAAAACAGCGTAGAAAGATCATTGCATTTAAAGATGCTTATCATGGAGATACGTTTGGCGCCATGTCGGTCAGCGGCAGAAGCATTTTCACCGATCCTTTCAATCAGCTTCTGTTTGACGTGGATTTCATAGAATTGCCCAATGCCGGGAATATTGAACAACTTAAATCAAGAATCAATTACCTCTCAAACGAGGTGGCATGTTTTATTTTTGAACCGATGGTCCTTGGCGCCAGCGGGATGCTAATGTATGAGCCTCAATACCTCGACCAGTTAATTGAAACTTGTCAGAAACATGGAATTTTAACTATCGCTGATGAGGTAATGACAGGTTTTGGTCGCACAGCGAAATACTTTTCCTGTGAAGCCCTGACTACTGAACCTGATATCTTCTGTCTCTCTAAAGGACTTACCGGTGGGACAATGCCGCTTGGCATCACTACCTGTAACGACAAAATCTTCAATGCTTTTTTAAGTGAAGATAAGCTAAGGACCCTTTACCACGGGCATTCATTTACCGCCAATCCGGTAGCCTGTGCAGCATCACTAGCCAGTTTGGATTTGTTGCTGCAACCTGAAACTTTACTGAACATTCAAAGAGTAACGCTTAGGCATCAGGAATTTGCTGAAACACTTATTGGACATCCTAAATTGAAGAATGTCAGGCAGACGGGAACAATATTGGTTATGGAATGGGAAACAGGAGGTGATACCAGTTATCTAAACGGACTGCGCGACCAGCTTTATCTGTATTTCCTGGATCGTGGAATTGTGCTGCGACCGCTGGGCAATGTGTTATATATTTTGCCGCCATATGTGATCAGTGATGAAGATCTGGCGTATATTTACCAAACAATTTTACAAGCACTAAAAGAGATTTAAAGATATGCAGATCCAGGGGATTTTGGAAAATATAGTAAGCGACAATTTATTGCATGCCAAATGGTTAAATACCTTGTCATACATGGAGAATGCGGGTGCAAAGAAAATCTCAGCATCTGAGGACAAAGAAAAGGTTAACCTTATTATCCTGAAGCATGCTGCCGAAGAACACCGTCATGCCTATTATCTTAAAAAGCAACTGGAGAAGCTTGGGGGCGACCTCTGTAAAACTTATACCAATGAGGAACTGCTGACTCCAAACCATACGAAGTTTTATTTGAACGCACTGGATGTAGCTGTTTGCCGATATCTAAAACGGCAATTTGATCTAAATGGAACTGAACTGAAATTTGCCGCTTACCTGTTTGTGACGTATGCAATTGAAGTTCGTGCCGATGAACTATACCCTGTATACCAGGACGTTTTAACCAAGGCTAAGAGCAAGGTCAATGTTAAATCGATTATTTTAGAAGAAGAAGGACATCTAGAGGAAATGATAAATCAATTGAAGTCATTCTCCAGCGATTGGGAAACGCATGCAGCGTTGGTTATTGAGATTGAACAGGGAATGTTCGATGCATGGATCAGTAACCTGGGCAAACAGCTGCTCAGTTGAATCTATACCTTGATCACTTTTGCAGGTGTAACTGCATAGCATCTATCTCCTTCTTCCTGCTTAACAATTTTTAACCCAGTGAAAATGCTGAACGCAGGTAAAATTGCACAGTTGGCACCAAAGTAAAAGCAGGGAAACCTTAACTGTTGCCTGGCTTTTCCGTACAAGATCACACCAGGGTGAATGTGACCGGAGATATTGTAAAATTCATCAAAGATCTTGGGCATATCGTGTATAAACCGGAAGGGAGCACATAAAAATTCTTTTGGGTGCACTTCTATCTCCAGCGCTGCATAATCTTCGTTTCGGAGCGCATCATGGTTGCCTTTGATCAAGACCACACTTAATTGAGCATGGTGCTTTCTCCATGCCATGAACGCAGCCGCATCACTGTTCATATTATGATGAAACATATCGCCCGTAACCAGTAAGGTCTCTGGTTCAAATGCTTTCATTAACCCGGTTAAACGCTGCAAGTCGGTTGAATTAACGGTATCAGGAACGGGAATACCCAACCTTCTAAAGTGTGCAGACTTACCAATATGCAGGTCGCTGATGATCAGCATTTTCTTCGCCGCCCAGTATATCGCCCTTTCACGGGTCAGCATCAGTTGTTCCCCTTTACAGTCGATGGTCATTTTCTTTTTCTGTTTTTTCTCTTCACAATTTCTCCGTTCTTAGATTCGGCAGTCATTCGCTCAATCCGTTGACTGAGTTCTTCGGAGCTCATGCTGTCTCTTAAACTGTCGACCTTTATAGGGAAACACAATGGAGTATAACGCTCAGCTTTAACAATAATTATTTTTCCCACCTGAATCCGGTTCAAGGCGGCTGCTAACCTAGGCTCTTCGATTTGCTGATAAAAAGCCTCATCATATGCCTGCCGTAGCAACAAGTTGTGTTTGTCATAATCACTGAATACATTGAAGAATAGCGCTGCAGAAGATTGTAAATGTTTTTTTGCTACATATTTTCCCGGATATCCCTGAAATACCAATCCTGAAATACAGGCAATGTCACGAAATTTCCGTCTGGCCATTTCCGTAGCATTGATACTGCCTACAATGTCATCGGTAAGGTTAATGGGCGTAAATAGTGCTTTGATATTGTCCTCAACCAAGGGAATGGGCTGCTCACTGAGCAGCTCAAAGCCGTAATCATTCATGGCAATCGAAAATGTGATTGGTTTAATCTTGCTTATTCGGTAGGCGATCAATGCAGCCATGATCTCGTTCACCTGTCGACCTTCAAACGGATAAGCAAAAAGATGATAGCCATCCCTTGTATTGATAAGTTCTATCAAAAACTCATCGCTCTTTGGGACATGTGACACCCTGGCTTGCTGTTCAAACAACGGGAGTATAAAATCCAGTTCTTCATCATCATGCGATTTATCGAGGGTTTCGTTGTATTTCTTTCTAAGTACATTTCCTAGATTGGCACTCAGGGACAGGCGTCCACCTAACCAACTCGGACTGATCGCTTGTTTCATTTTACTTTTACGCACTAAAACATTCATTTCCTTTACCATCACAAATTCCAGTACCCTGCCCGCCAGTGTAAAGCTGCTTCCGGGGTTCATCCTGGAGATAAAGGACTCCTCAATCATGCCAAGGTAACCTCCGGTTAAGTATTTGACTTTGAGCATCGGGTCGCTTACTATTGTGCCAATATGCAAGCGGTGTCGCATTGCGATCTGTCTGCTTTTGACCTTCCAAAGGCCATCCACATCCTTACTTACTTTGCTGAATTCGTTATATGCGGTCAGACTGTCTCCACCTGTAGTAATGAACTGCATGATCCAGTTCCATTCCTGTGGTAACAGTTCTTTAAATGCGTGCGTCTTTTTTATCTCGAAAAAAATCTTTTCCTCATCAAACCCATCACCAACTGCTAGGGTAACCAAATACTGCATCAGCGTATCAAAGGCCATGACGATGGGTTCCCTTCCTTCGATGTCCTGCGTTCTGGCGGCTTCCTTAATCGCTGCAACTTCTACTAATTCCAGCGCATGGGTAGGTAAAAAGTAGATCTTTGATGTTTCGTAAGGAGAATGACCACTTCTGCCGGCGCGCTGCAGGAAACGTGCAACGCCTTTTGGTGAGCCGATCTGTATAACCGTATCTACGGGCTTAAAATCAACACCCAGGTCAAGAGAAGATGTACAGACCACGGCCTTTAATGCGCCCGTGTGAATGGCATCCTCGATCCAGTTCCTTAATTCAAAATCTATGGATCCGTGATGAATGGCCAATAAGCCGGCCAAACTTTCATCCTGGCCCAATAGCGTCTGATACCATAATTCTGCCTGACCCCGGGTATTCGTGAAAATCAGTGTCGTTTTGCTTTTACGAATGATCGGCAAGAGCTTATGCGCCAATTTGTGTCCCAAATGACCAGACCAAGGCAGCATGTCGATATGATCCGGGAGCACGGAACGGATCATTATTTTCTTTTCTAAATCGGCTTTAATGATCATTTTTAAAACATCATCGAAAGGGACGAGCACCTCCATGGCTTGTTCCATATTTCCAATCGTAGCTGATATGCCCCAGATTCTCAGTAGATTTTCAGGATGATGTTCCGTAACCAGCCCTTTTATTCTCGAGATAGCGAGTTCTGTCATTACCCCCCGCTTACTTCCGATCAACTCATGCCATTCATCAGCAACAATACATTGCAGCTGATCAAAATAATTTGAGGTGCTTTTTTGGGCGAGTAGCAAATGCAGACTTTCAGGCGTGATGATCAGTACTTCCGGCATCTGTTTTTTTTGCTGAAGTTTTTCACTTTGTGTGGTGTCTCCGTTACGGACGCCGATGATCCAGTCCAGGTCTAATTCCAAACAAACCTGTCGCATTGCACGGGCAAGATCTTTGGCGAGTGAACGCAAAGGGGTAATCCAG
>JAPSHM010000308.1:2697-4842 GCA_031179845.1 Pedobacter sp. | reverse complement strand
TTAGGTTCGGTGGGAGAGCCAATAAATGAAGAAGCGTGGCATTGGTTCGATGACAATATCGGCAAGCGCAAATGCCCAATTGTGGATACCTGGTGGCAAACAGAAACCGGCGGTATCATGATTTCTCCGATTGCCAATGTTACCCCCACAAAACCAAGCTTTGCAACCTTACCAATACCAGGTGTTCAGCCCATTTTGGTCGATGATCAGGGTAAGGAAATTGAAGGTAACGGCGTAAATGGAAATTTGTGTATTAAGTTTCCATGGCCTGGGATGCTCCGCACTACTTATGGTGATCATGAACGCTGCAAATTAACTTATTTCTCTACTTATCCTGACCTATATTTTACTGGTGATGGCTGTTTAAGAGATGAAGATGGTTATTATAGAATTACTGGCAGGGTAGACGATGTAATCAACGTATCTGGGCACAGGATTGGGACTGCGGAGGTTGAAAATGCCATTAATATGCATGCCGGAGTGGTGGAAAGCGCAGTAGTCGGATATCCTCACGATGTAAAGGGTCAGGGCATTTATGCATTTGTTATCAATCCCAACGTAGGCGATGACGAGGATCTTACCCGCAAAGATATCCTGCAAACAGTGACACGGGTGATTGGCGCAATTGCCAAACCAGATAAGATATTGTTCGTTTCTGGTTTACCAAAAACACGTTCGGGTAAGATCATGCGCAGAATATTAAGAAAGATAGCTGAGGGAGAAACGCAGCAAATTGGTGATGTTTCTACCTTACTTGATCCGGCGGTAGTTACTGACATCATAGAAAAGTCCGCGCAGTTGAAATAAATTCAGACACTCAAAAAGATTGACCTGTAACGTCATAAAGCTAAAAGGAAAATGGTTTTTTAAACAATTCACCCTTACAATTGTTGTTTCTATATATAAAATATATAAAGCCATGGATGAATTAGAATTGAAAGGTAAGTGGAACGAGATCAAAGGAAAAGTGAAACAAACTTATGCTGATCTTACCGACGACGACCTTAAATATGAAGAGGGACAAGATGATGAGCTATTCGGCAGGCTTCAGCAAAAAACTGGAAAGTCTCGCGATGAATTGGTCACTTGGATAAAATCTCTATAAGTTAATTTTAACAAAAAGGCGGTTACATTCTATGTAGCCGCCTTTTTGTTTGTAGAAGAACCTTAATAACCAAAAATCTGTTCAAGTGTTAATTTAGTAACCGTTCCAAATTTCTCCATATCTTCCATTCGTACGTTTTTTTCGGAAGCAACGATACAATAACTATACGTTTTATTCGCTACGTTCTGTTGATGAAATGCTTTGATGTCATCAAAAACTAATGGCTTTAATCCAGAATATTCGTCAATTCTTGAATCATGGTCAAAACCTCGCTTTTTATCGGCAAAGTAGGAGGCTATGATTCCCTGTTTAGTAATTCTGGAAGTCTCAATACCATTCAATGCGTTTCCTTTCGAAGCGTCAAAAGATTTATCCGCCCTGGGAAGCTCATTGAGCAGTTCATTCATTCCTTTTACCGCTTCATTCATCTTATCAGCTTGGCTACCTACATAAGCAACCATTGCATATTCTTTGTCTTTTTTATCAGGTGTAGAATAAACCGCGAAAGTTGAATAGGCCAATGCTTTCGATTCCCTAATGGTCTGAAATACAATGGATCCCATGCCACCGCCAAAATAACTGTTAAACAGCGTAACTTTTGCGTCTTGAGCAGGGTCATAAATGCCACCATTACGCAACCACCTTACTTCAGATTGCACCATATCATAATCGGCAAAAAGAACCTGATTGGTAGTGGTGCTGACATACTCGAATTTTTTAGCCGGGGCCTCTGGTGTAAACTCTTTTGGTAATTGATGCAATTTGCCTATTTCCGTTGTAAACGCAGTCAGCATTTTCGGACCGAAATAAGTAATGGTGTGTTTGTAATTGTTGATGTTGTGAAGTATGTAGATCAGCTGCTCAGAAGTGATGTCTTCGACAGATTTATTACTTATGGTGTAATTGAACGGGTTGTTTTTACCGTACTGGGCATAAGTAGTTAAGCCACTCAATATATTCGTTTTATTCAGTTTATTATTCTCTCTTCCCTTCAAGATCCGGCCTTTTAGTTCAGTCAAAGCCTGTGGGTTGGCTTTGCA
>JAPSHM010000308.1:0-2687 GCA_031179845.1 Pedobacter sp. | reverse complement strand
TACAAGACTCACAGCCTTATCAAAGTTTTCCTGCAAACCACTGATGGTAATGGTAGCATTTTCATTTCCAACATTAAAGCTGTAATTGCAGGCAATATTATAGAACTGTTTACTTATGTCCTCTGCACTGTATTTATCCGTGCTCAAAAAAGTAAGATATTGAGCAGCATAAGGTAACAACTGGTAATTCCAGGCGCCAATGTCAAATTTGTAAGTCAGGCTGAATATGCTATTGTCCTTATTTTGAACCGTAATCACATCCGCAATGCCAACCTTGCCGAAATTCAAATCTTTTTTATAATCTAAAAATTTTGGTGCAATTGGGTTAACAGTCATTGCATTCAAAGATTTAGTAAAATCAGAAGTTTGAGAGGCATTCGTATTTATAGGGGTAATAGCCGGCTTCTCAACTTTAGCAATGCTTTTGTCTTCTCCTTTATGTTTGTAGGTGACGATATAGTTGTCTTTGAAGAACTGATTCGCAAAGTCTGTGATTTGTTGCTTGGTAACTGCCGCCATTGCATCAAGCGTGTTTAAACTTTTGTCCCAGTTTACCCCACGGTTTAATATAAATTCATTGGTAACAGCCTCAACTCGGAACGTGTTATTTTCATATGCTTCTAATAAAGCTAATTTGCTGTTGGCTACGGTTGCTTTAATTAAACTTTCATCAAAGTGCCCTTTTTTAAGGATCTCAATCTGATCCAGGAGCAAGTTTTGAGCCTGCTCTAAAGTCTGACCCTGCTTGGGTTGCGCAAACAGATAGAAAACGCCATAGTCTTTCATTTGCTGGTAACCGGATCCAGCACCCTGTAGTTTTTGTTGTTGATTTAAATTGATGTCAATTAAGCCAGCTTTTCCATTCGTCAGAATGCTGGAAATCAAATCCAGCATCATGCTTTGGGTAGTGCTTTGAGCATAGCCACGATAGGAAATCTTTACACTTTCTGCACTTGGCCCGTATACATCGATCTTTTGAATCTGGGTCAGCGGTTTTTCAGGTGCTGGATTGTACAGTTCAATTGGCTTCGACTTCATATAAGCAAATGACTGATCGACCTTTTTAATCATTTCATCGGGATTAAAGTCGCCGGCCAGGGCGATGATCATGTTATTTGGCACGTAATATTTGTTATAATACTTTCTGATCTCAACAAGCGAGGGGTTCTTTAAATGTTCAATTGTTCCGATGGTAGTCTGCTGACCATAATTATGAGTTGGAAATAGCTTTTCAGAAGTTTTTTCTGCTACTTTCCAGGCGTCATTATCTAATCCGCGATTTTTCTCCTCATATACTGCTTCAAGTTCTGTATGGAATATACGAAATACAGGATTGCGGAATCGTTCAGCCTGTAAAGCCAGGAATTTATCCACGGCATTTGCGGGGAAATCCTCTTTGTAAACGGTTTCTTCGTACCAGGTGTGCGCATTAGTAGATTGTCCGCCTATCGACTTCATCATTTTATCATATTCGTTTGCAATAGAATAATTAGATGCTTCGCCAGATGTCTTGTCAATCTCCGCGTAAATCTCTTTCCGCTTGGCAGAATCTGTTGTACCATGATACTGCTCATAAAGTGCAGAAATTTTTTCCAGTAACGGTTTCTCTTTAGCATAATCCAAAGTGCCGAACTTATCTGTTCCCTTAAACAGTAAATGTTCAAGATAATGAGCCAGTCCTGTCGCCGTTCTTGGATCAGTATTGCTTCCAGCTCTAACGGCGAGGCGGAATTCCACGATCGGTTCCTTAGGGTTTTGTGAAAGGACTACAGTAAGGCCATTTTTTAACGTATAAAATCGGGCTTTCGTTGGGTCGTTGCTTACGTATTTGTAAGTATAACCATTTGAGGAATCTGTTTTCCACTGGTAGGTAGACTGAGCCATCAGGCTTGAGCCTGTTATCAGCAAACAGACAAAAAGTATGAGTTTGTTTTTCATTGCGAATAAGTTTTTTTATGATAGAACCAAATATAAGCCGATTGCTGAATTTTGTACCTGAAATCTTGTACTTTTACCGCTACAAATGTGGCATGCACCAGTGATTTTTCTATAAAAGGTGAATTCAGCATATTATAAAATATATAATCTCATGAATAAGCAAATTTCGAAGCCTCGTATCTTAGTAGTAAACGATGATGGCATTACTGCCCCGGGAATTAAAAACCTGATTGATGTGATGATGGAGATTGGAAGCGTGGTGGTTGTGGCCCCTGACGGTCCGCAATCTGGTATGGGACATGCGATTACGATCGGAAAACCATTGCGTTTTGACCGTGTAGAGCTCTATCCAGGTGTAGAAATGTATAAATGCTCTGGTACGCCGGTAGACTGTGTAAAGCTGGCTGTAAACAAAATTTTTAAGGGCCAAAAACCCGACCTATGTGTTTCCGGAATCAATCACGGATTAAATAATTCGATCAACGTAATTTATTCAGGGACGATGTCTGCTGCTGTAGAGGGTGCTATAGAGAACATTCCTTCTATAGGCTTTTCGCTAGATGACTTTTCTCATGAGGCAGATTTTAGCTTTTGTAAAAAGTATATTAAAACCATTTCTGAACAGGTACTGGAGCACGGATTGCCACAGGCCACCTTACTAAATGTGAACTTTCCAAAAGGAGATAGATTAAAAGGGATAAAGATCTGCAGGCAGGCTAATGCTAAGTGGGCTGAGGAATTTGATGAAC
>JAPSHM010000055.1:3116-18079 GCA_031179845.1 Pedobacter sp. | reverse complement strand
CGCTGTAATTTCAGGAACTTATCAATGGTGTATACCGAATACCAGCTGAATATCAGCGGTAGGAGCAGGATGAAAAGACCAATAATCACCAGCTTGGATAATGCAAAGTATACGTTTAATTTATGATTTAGTTTCACTTGGATATATTTACTTTATAGCCTATTCCCCGGACAGATTCCAGCCATTCCACCGTGGCATGGAGAGCAAGTTTTTTCCGAATATTTTTGATGTGGACGTCTATGTAATTGCTATCACCATTGGAGATGCTGAGGTCTCCCCATACATGTTCATAGAGCTGACCTCTGGTCAACGGCCGGTTTTTATTTAAGATCAAATAGCTTAAAATATCAAACTCTTTTCTGTAGAGCGAAATCTGGTTGTCCTTGCAGGACACCATCCGGGCAACCATGTCGACTGTAAATTCGCCTATTTGGAAGACATTCCCATTGGTTCCAAATTTCCTTCTGATGATGGCTTGAATGCGTGCGTGAAGTTCTGCAAGCGAAAATGGTTTGGAAAGATAATCGTCTGCCCCCAGTTCCAAGCCGTTGATGCGGTGGTTGATGTCTCCCTTAGCGGATAGAATGATCACGATTGAGTCGCTCTGATCCATTTTAACCGACTTTAAAATCTCGAGCCCGTCACCGTCTGGCAAGCCCAGGTCTAGTAAGATCACATCAAAATACCGTTCAGCTAATAGGGCGGTTGCCGACTTAACTGTGTACGCGGTTTCATAATCGTATTGAAGTTTGGCCAGGAAATTTACAATTTCATCCGACAGGGCATGTTCATCTTCAATTAATAGTACTTTCATGTTCCGACGGATTCGGGTTTAGTTAAAGTTGATAGAAATATCCTAATGAAAAAAAGGAATTTGGTCTGTTGCCTTGAGCAGATTGCTTACTCAATACAGACAACTGATAGGAAAGCATTACTGCACCTTTCCCATGATAGAAGATAAGGGGCAAATTGAAATTATAAGATAATAAGCTAAAGTCGGTAGACAAAGTTGTCGTTTCTGTAGTTTGGGGTTCTTTTTCCTCACCTGGAAAGGGAAGTAGCTTATCCAATCCACCCACCCATTGTTTCCTTTCTTCGATATAGGTGTTGTAAAAGCGCTGCGTACCAGCTACTATATTGATTCCTGGCTTAATATAAAAAGTGTTTTTTGCGCCCAATTTTGTTACGAGAATGTTTTTGGAGTTTTCAAGGGAGATAAATACATCTTCGGAATGTCCGAAATTATAATCAGCTGTTAATGCTGTCCGGAACAAGTGATCGGCGCCGATAGTTGAACTTAAACTGTTCGGATTTGAAGCCTGCAATAATGGTGAGGCTTTTGAGTAGAATGATCTGGTATAGCCCACCTCAAAATCTACTTTTGGGCTCAGATTATACTCAAATCCAGAGCTTAAATGAAGTTCAGATGGAAAGTTGTTTTCTTTGAGTAACTGATAGCCGCCTCCAGATACGTACCAGCCCCATGATGTCCTTAGTTTCACATCCACATAAGTAAATGGAAGCGTTTCGGCTGCCGTCTGCCCATAATAATTTGCGTTAGAACTGACAACTGAAGATAAAGTGACCGTGTTTTCCTTTTTAGTTGACAGGGTATCAGATTGCCCAAATAGAAATAAAGGGGTTGTAAACAGCAGAAATACCAGGAGAGCTGATGAGTTTCGCATGATGTTATAATTTTATTTTCACCTGTGTATTTACCTTCACTTTAACAGGAGCAATACGGGGTGATCTTAGGTTTATTGAGGTAGGGCCAATAGTTCTTGGAATGGCTTTGTTCTTGGCTTTGGGTACTTTTTTTAAGGCGTTATCATTTGAGGTCGCTTTTTTATCTTGTTCCACAGCACGCTTTTCGGCCTTCCTTGCATTCCCTAACGAATCCTGAAGTGGTATGGCGATCATCGACGGAATGTTCTCAACTCCAGCAGCAAATGAAGTATGTACACAGCCAGTAATCAGCAGGAAGAAAATAATGTAGAGATATCTCATGATCAGTAAATTTGGGAACCCCCGGGAGGATCCCCAAACTTATAAATTTTATGTGGTTAAAGTTTAATACCAGTTGCGGCTCTTACCTTAGTATTGATCGTCGCAGGCTTGATATCCATATCAGTTTTTACGTTTACATCTGTTTTAACGTTAACGTCTGGTTTTACATTTACATCAGTTTTTATTGCTGCAGGAATTGATTTAACACTTGAATTAAGTTGGCCATTGATATTAGCGCCAATATTTTTTACTGCTGCGTTACCCTGTCCGGTCACTGATGCTACGTTGCTGACAACTGAGCCTTTTGTTTCTGCAGTGATAGCTGAATTTGCGATCTGGCTTACCTCTGCTCCATGATTGTCGCTATTCGTGGTCCCTTCTATTCCTACCTCGGTGCTTGATGAAGCTTTGGTACGCTCAACCTCGTTAGTTATTGCTTTTTTAGTAGCTTCGAGCTTTTGCCTTGTTGCCGCTTTTTTCTCTTTTGCTTTTGATTTCAAATCCTGAGCATTTAAAACTGCTTCGGTATGAGCTGATTGCGAACCTTCTATACTATTGTTGTTCGATTTAACCGCTTCTGTTGCCTTTGTTTGCATAGAAACTTTTTTACTGTTTTGTTGCGCCATAGCACCGGTAAATATCATTACCGAGATTGCCATTGTTAAGATTGTTTTCATATTCATTCGTTTTTATAAATCCAAAACTAAAGGGCCATTATGAAAATAAAATGAAATGTTTTTTTTGGTTGGAAAAAGGCACAAAATAAATTGCACCTGCAAACATTTTGCGCCTTTTTAATATTTTATTGAGACGCGTTCTTATTCTATAGGAAGCTCATTGTATAGCCTTGTTTCTACAACTTTGACTCTTTCATACATTCCCGACATTAATTCATGCGGGTTTAAGCCTTCCAATTTGGCAATGATCCTTGCCTGATTACACAGTGAAACTTCTGCCATAGCTTCTATAGACAAAACCTTTTGAATCACTTCTGCCATATAGATCACTGGCGTTGATTCTTCTTTTAATTCTTCCATTTTAGTTTGGTTAGTTTACCCAAATATAATAAACGTAACATATAAGTTACAAAAAAGATTTTTAACATTGCAAATTCTAATGTGATTAGAAAGGTGTTTCACCATGACAGAGTTTACTTCATTAACATTTCTTTCTTAAACGTAAACAAATTCACTATCAAACTTAGGGTGCATGGTCTACTTTTATTTAAGATTCAATGCGATATTCCAATATATCTTCATTGAGGACAAACCAAGTATAAACTATTTAAACGAACCGGATTATGAGGAAAATTTACCATTTAAAATGGAAATGCAGGATTGGAATTCCTGACGCAGCATTTACCGTACTGATCATTACAGTACTGTCTTTTACACTTGTCATTTCATCAGTCTCCAAAAGCTTTTCACAAGAGGACAGAGTGATCACGGGGCGGGTGACCTCCGTTGAAGGAGAAAGGTTACCCGGAGTAAGTGTGCTGGTATTGGGGACAAAAAGAGGAAGCGCAACTGACGTGAACGGAGCGTATACGATCAAGGTATCTCGAGGTGAAACACTTCGTTTTGCCTTGTTAGGTTATGAAGTTTATAATATCAAAATTGGGAACCAAACTACTGTTGATATTAAGATGGAAGAAGATGTAACAACGCTGGATCAAGTGGTGGTAAATGTAGGATATGGTTCAATGAGAAAAGCTGATCTGTCCAGTGCGAATGTATCGGTAAATGCAACAGAGATTCAAAGAACTGTAAACACAACTTTTGAGCAAGCGTTGCAAGGAAGAGCGGCAAATGTAATGGTGAGTGCAGGTAGTGGGCAGCCGGGAGCAGCTCCATCTGTAATTATTCGCGGAATAAATTCATTAACCGGGAATACTCAGCCACTATATGTAATTGATGGTGTACAGATCAGAGGATCTAATCCTGGAGAAAACCCAGGAATGAACTCCCTGTCAGGACTAAACCCCGACGATATTGAGTCAATGAATATTCTGCAAGGACCATCTGCTACCGCCATGTATGGAGCAGCTGGTGCTTCTGGTGTGGTGATTGTAACTACGAAGAGGGGAAAGGCTGGCGAAACAAAAATAAATTTCAATACGCTATTCACAGTGCAAGCTCAACCAAAATATGTACCTGTGATGAACTTACGGGAGTGGGCACAATATCGTAACGACTTAGCTGCTGCTGGAGGTGCTGCAACTATTCCTGAATTTGCTGATCCCTCTGTTTTAGGAGATGGCACGGACTGGCAGCGGGCATTGTTCAGAGAGACGATCCTGCAAAAATACAGTCTGGGGCTTCAAGGCGGAAATGAAAAAACAACTTTCTATTTCTCAAGCGAGCTGTTTGATCAGGAAGGCATTGCAAAAGGATCGGGTTTCAACCGTTATTCGTTAAGGTTAAATATTGATAATCAAACCCGTAAGTGGCTTAAAATCGGAACCAACTTCAATGTTAACCAGACGGAGGAAGTAATCAACGTTTCTAACAGTGGCATTATCAATATGGCGCTAGCCCAAAATCCATCGGTTCCGATTCAAAATCCAGATGGCTCTTGGGGAGGACCTATAAGCCAGCAATTTCAGAATCCAAACCCAGTTGCGTTAGCTGCGATCAACGACCATAGAAATCGCAGAAGAGAGTTTAATGGGAGCGGCTATGCTGCCATTACTTTTTTGCCAGGATTGGTGTTACACAATGAAGCAAACGGGAGGTTTGATTTTACAAATGAATATAGATTTAATCCATCCTATAAATTTGGAGGATATGAAAATAAAGTCACCACTTCAGATAGGAATGCCAGGAACAATTACTGGATAAGTATGAATAACCGCATCCAATTGGATAAAAGGTTTAATTCTCATGCTATAAACGCGGTAATAGGTCATGAGGCTCAAAAATCAGGGGGAGAAGGCATTGAAGCGGGGAGAGATAATTTTCCGAGCAATCTCGTGCAGGATCTCCCTTTGGGAGATAGCAAAACAGCTACAAACTCCAGTTCGAGCAGTTGGGGCGCAAAAGAGTCCTACTTTTCACGCGTGAATTATGTGTATAAAGACAAATATATCGCGCAGATAAGTTACCGCGCTGATGGCTCATCTGATTTCGGGGAAAATAATCGATGGGGATATTTTCCAGCAGCTTCGGTTGCCTGGAGAATATCACAGGAAGGTTTTATGAAACGAATAAGCAGTATTAATGATTTGAAAGTCAGGTTTGAATACGGTCACTCGGGAAATTCCGGAGGATCCGGTTACTGGGCAACACTTCAAGCTATACCTACACCATGGGGAACTGGATTTCTTGCAGAGAATTTTAGCAATCCAGATCTGGGCTGGGAAACATCAAAGACGACCAATGTGGGTTTCGACTTAAAGATGTTTAATAACAGGCTGGAAGTAATTGTAGATGGTTATGTGAAAAATATAACAGACTTGCTGACTGTTAACCAATATCCGTATTACAGCGGTGGTGATCTCGATTGGTCTCCGGGTTATATTAAGTTTCCTACTATGAACGCGGGGTCGATGAAAAATCAAGGTCTTGGTATTACTGTTAACACACAGAATATCAAAAAAGAAGATTTTGAGTGGACAACCAGTTTGAATTTTTCTATCGATAGAAATAAAATAGTAAGCCTGAAAGACGCCGGGGGATTGAATGTGTTTTACAACGGGATTCAATTCCAATCCAGACCAGGAGAAACGGCCGGCCTTATGACCGGATATATATACGAGGGTATTTTCCAAAATATAGCAGAAATTGAAAGCCATGCTAAACAAACGGAATCGGGAACAATTCATCCGGTTACAGGTACCTGGGTTGGCGACGCAAAATTCAAAGACATTAATAATGATGGTATAATCAATACCGAGGACCGGACGGTCATAAGTAATCCCTGGCCGAAGTTTACCTTTGGTTTCAATAGCTTCTTGGCTTATAAAGGGTTTGAGTTAAACCTGTTTTTCACCGGTGTTTCAGGAAATGATATCTATAATTTTAGACGTTCAGAGCTTTCCAGACCACTTTCGGGTGGAGTATTTAACAATTTTTATAAAGAAGTTGCCAACTACGCCCGTCCAAGCGATATGACCCCAGGAAGTACGGATGCATATCTGTTGAACCCGGAGACTTCTGTTACGAGGCTTGTAATTGGCGATCCGAATGGAAATGGCCGGATCAACAGTAGGTTTGTTGAGGATGGTTCTTATATCCGCTTAAAAAACGCCTCTCTGGCCTATAATGTTCCTAAAAGGTTCATCAAAAAACTGAGTTTTTTGGGCGGTTTAAGGGCTGCAGCCAACGTTCAAAATGTCTTTACCATCACGAAGTATACAGGTTATGATCCTGAGGTTGGCATGTTCTGGTTTGGAGGGACGATGCTTCCTGGGGTTGACAACGGACGGTACCCATCTACAAGAATGTTTTCACTTAGTTTAAGTGCTGATTTTTAAAACATAACAAAGAAGATATGAAACTCATATATAAATTTTTTACTGCAGCAGCTTTGATTGTATTACTGCAGAGTTGTAAAAAGGACTTTTTAAACCGGCCGCCACTTGACCGAGTAACAGATGGCAACTTTTACACTTCCGAAAATGAAGTGTTGGCCAGTACTGCTCCGTTATATAATATCGTTTGGTTTGATTTCAATGATAAGGCAGCTTTATCAATAGGGGATGCCCGAGCCGGAAATATGATCTCTAACGATAGGGAAATGTATTATCGATTTTCGGTGGCAGCAACTGATCTCAACAATTTGCTGGCCGCTTATAAGTCATTCTATAAAATTATTGCCCAAAGTAATATTGCTATTGAAAATATCAAAAAACGGGCCGTGAATGTAGCGCCTGAGGTTAGAAACTATGCAATAGCTGAAGCCAGATTCATGCGATCTTTGGCGTACTATTACTTGTTAATGAATTGGGGTGAAGTGCCTATCATTTATGACAATAGAGGTCAGATGGCAGACCCTGATGTTAGACGGAATACGAAGGAAAGTGTCTGGCAATATATCATCCGTGATCTTCGCTTTGCGGCAGCGCATCTTACACCTGTGGCGCCTTTTCAAGGCCGTATCACTAAATATTCTGCAGAAGGGATGCTGGCGCGCATGTATCTGACGAGATCCGGATTGGAAAAAACTGTTGGCAGTCGATCACAAAGCGATTTAGACAGTGCTAAGTTCTATGCAAATGATGTGATTAAAAATAGCCAGTACAGGCTGCTGCCCAAGTATGCTGATTTGTTTTTAAGTAAAAACAACAACAGTTCTTCCAATAATAGTGAGAGTCTATTCGCTTTGCAATGGATGCCTCTAACTACCCCTTGGGGAGTCAACAACTCTTTTCAGGCCTATATGGCATTTTCGCCTGATCTAACCGGTACGGGCGATGGATGGGGAGCTGCTCATGGTGCTTCATCTGATCTTATCAAGTATTATATGGCTCATCCGGAAGATGCTGAACGTAGAAAGGCAACCGTCATGTTCAACGAAGACGTTTATCCTGAACTCTTGAAAAGCAAGGGTGGACTTAAGTATACAACAACATCGATTGCCAATTTGAAGAAGTATATTATAGGTTCGCCTGAGGAAAATGGAGGTCTGGGCGCAAGCATGGCTGTAAATATTAATACCTATATGATGCGTCTTCCTGAAGTATATTTAATTTATGCGGAGGCTGTATTAGGTAATTCGACATCTACCTCGGACGCAGAAGCATTGAATTACTTCAATATGGTCAGAAAGAGAGCTGGCGTTCCTGATAAAACCAATATAACTTTTTCAGATATTCTAATGGAAAAGCGGGCTGAAACCGCAATGGAGGGAGTTTATTGGTATGAATTGATGAGATGGTATTATTTTGATCCTGCAGGCGCCCTTGATTATATCGCAAAGCAGGATAAGGGATCTTATACAATTACCCATGTTGCAGGAACAGAAAATCCAAGGCAATATAACGTCACATATACTCCTGCGTTTTATCCAGCCTCGCCTCAGACGATTTATCTTCCCTGGCCAGAAACTGAAATATTGGCTGCACCCGGGCTTAAACAGGAACCTGTGCCGTTTGATTTCAGTAAGTTATCTGATTAGTGTTTATCTTAATATAGAAACCAATGTTATATTATAAAATAAAACAGCAACTCTTACTGGCAACCACTGCAATATTGCTGATTGGATACAGTGCCTGTAAAAAAGATGATAAGGTGCGCAATCAGCCGCCTACAATAACTGGACTCCGGGCTATCGCTCCTGCACCTAATGATACCGCTTTAACGAGAGCCTTGCCTGGTCAGACTGTTGTCCTCCAGGGAACGGGATTGAAGGGAACAACTCAAGTCTATTTTAATGGTTTCCAAACTGAATTCAATTCGACTTATGCCACTGATCACACTTTGGTGATCACCATCCCTTCCAATCTGCCCTTTGGCAGTTTAATGCCTTCTGATTTGAATAAAATTCGGGTGTTGACTACCGGAGGAGAAACAGTATTTAGCTTCCCGGTGGTACCCCCGCCACCTATTGTTTCAGCGCTTAGTTATGAATTTGCTGAACCTGGGCAAACTATAACATTAACTGGTCAGTACCTTTATTTAATAACGAAGATTTTATTCCCCGGAGGAATCGAGGCTGCAGAGTTTGCGGGATCCCCAGACGGAACGACCGCTACCGTAAAGGTACCTGATGGCGCAACAGTGCCTGGGAGGATTGTCATAACAAACCAGGGAGGTGTTGGCAATGCTGCGCCTGGGTCATGGCATGATTTAACTGGAACGTTTCAGAACTTTGATGATATAGGTGAATACTCCTGGGGAGCGACTTCAAAAACGAACAGCAGTCCCGATTTTCCAGACAATCATGGTCAATTTGTGATCAATAAGTTTGAAAATGTTCCCGAAGGAAATTTTAACTGGTGGGAAGGAGGACGTTCTATAAATTCCAACCCGGACATGCTGGTCATGCCGGCAGCTGATTTAGCAAATCCGCTTTCAGACTATGCACTTAAACTTGAGATCTTCGTAAAAGAGGAATGGAACGGTGGAAGTGCTAATCTAAGATTCGACAAAAATGGGTATGAGTATATGTATAGGCCCTGGTATATAAATGAAACAACGAGTAAGGAATTTAAGACATCAGGTTGGGAAACGGTGACAGTGCCTTTGACCAAATTTTCAAAAGGTGGTAATTTTGCGGCCGACTTGACGCAATTGTTAGGTGGCGATGGTAAAGGAAATTTTGTAGTTTGGTTAGTGGCCGATAAGGGTGGTTTTTTAAATTTCAATGCGGCGTTTGATAATTTCCGAATTGTTAAATTGAAGTAGGCATAGCCTGTATCTTTTAATAAGCGCATGGAGCAATTTGCTTCATGCACTTTTTATTTGCAATGTACCTGTAGGGGGGACGTTAATAACTAGCTTGTTTACTTTAGCTTATTTTTTGTAAATGAAGCAATATATTCAGAAGGTAGCATATTGAATTCTTCACGAAACACCTTAGCGAAATAATTGGGATTACTGTATCCGACTTCATACGAGATGCTTGCTATTGATAGTTTACTCTTTTCTAATAATTGAACTGCTTTCTGTAATTTGATTTTCCTGATAAATTCTATTGGAGTGTTCCCGGTAATGCTTAATATTTTTTTATAAAGAGCGACCCTGCTCATAGCCATCATACTGCTGAGTTCTTCAACAGAGAAATTAGAGTTCGATATATTTGTGTTTACGACGTTGATGAGCTTTTCTACAAATTTATCATCCTCTGATTCTATGTTCATCTCTTTAACCTGAATGTCGACCTGTTTTTGATAGGTGTTTTTTAGGATGTCTTTGAAGGTAAGTAGATTGTGTATCTTGGAGATCAGTATTTTTGAATTAAAGGGCTTGACTATATAGTCATTGGCTCCGCCTTCAAGCCCTGAAATTTGGGTAACTTCATCTCCTACAGCAGTAAGCAAAATAATTGGAATATGCGTTGTTCTTTTGTCCAATTTGATTTTTTTGCATAGGTCAATGCCATTCATCTCTGGCATATTTACATCTGAAACAATGATGTTTGGATGTGAGAAAAGCGTTTTTTGCCAGCCTTCTTTGCCATTTGCGGCTTCAATTACTGCGAAGTCCAGCTCTAAGGTGTTGCGCAAATAGGTACGCATTTCATCATTATCTTCGATCAATAAAATCAAAGGTTTTTTATCTAATATGGATGAGCCTTTTAGATGCTCTTGCTTTTCCAGTTCACAATCTACTGAAAATTTAGGTAGCTGTTCGTTATGTTGGATCAGAAAAGAGGCTGTTCTTGCTGATTCTTCCCTCACAGGTATCTTCAGGACAAAAAGGGCACCTTCTCCTTCTTTTCCTTGCTCCAAAATCTCACCATTATGAAGTCGAACCAATTCCCGCACCAGGGCCAATCCAATTCCGCTTGACTCCATCCCAAAACGTGGAGTATGCTGAATTTGAAAGAAGATGTCAAATATTTTTAGCTTATAAGCTTCCGGTATTCCGGGTCCGGAATCTTGCACCTCGATCTCCAGTTGCCCGTTTCCCGTTTCATCTCGATAGGTAGCGCTTAACAGTCGGATCTTACCTCCATTAGGAGTGAACTTGAAAGCGTTAGAAATCAAATTGATTAAGATTTTTTGGAACTTATCTTCATCGATGCTGACAGTTTTGAAGGCAGTTGAGAACTCGATGCTAAAGTCGATTTCTCGCTTACTTGCTTGATCTTTAAAAGCTTCGGCAACGTCTCGAATAGTTTCAATAATGTTGACTGCAACGGGTTCCAGTATCAGGCTGCCTTCAAATTTTCGAAAGTCGAGCAGTTGATTTACGAGATTTAATAAACGGGACGAACTTTTATAAGCGAGGTTAGATAGGTTCTTTATCTGCAGTAAGGAAATATCATCTTCTCTAATTTTCCTTAGCGGGTCAATGATCAGTGATAGCGGTGTGCGCAGTTCGTGGGAAATATTAGTGAAAAAGTTTAGTTTTAACTGATTGAGCTCTCTCATCTTTTCAGATGTTAGCTTTTGTAGGAGCAATTCGTTTTTTAGTTTTTCCCGCGTTTTCAATTCGAAATATATACAGTAAAATATAATTCCGATAATAATCGTATAAAGCCCATATGCCCAATCTGTTCTCCATAATGGGGGCTTGATAATGATTTTCAGCGTTGTTCCTTCATTATTCCATACTCCATCATTGTTAGCGGCTTTTACTTTGAATAAATACGATCCCGGATCGAGATTGGTATAGGTTACTTTCTTATCATATCCAGTAAAATGCCAATCATTATCAAAACCTTCAAGCATACAGGCATATGTGTTTTTTTCGGGCGCAGAGTAGCTTAGTGCAGCGAATTCAATCGTGAAGACGGATTGATCATGAGAGAGATAAAGAGGGGTTTGACTGATCGGGCCAGATCTTTTAAACTCATTGTTGCCATCAGGAACTGAGTTATTCGGAAATTGAAATTTAGTAATAACTACTGGCGGCGAAAACACATTTTTTCTGATATGATCCGGTTTAAATATGTTGAAGCCTTCAACGCTGCCAAATAGAATCTCTCCATTACTGCTGACATAACCTGCGCCACGGTTGAATTCATTGGTCTTGATTCCGTCTTGACTAATGAAGTTAGTGAAAGTCAGTTTTTTCCGATCGAATCTGTTTACACCGTTGGAGGTGCTGATCCACAAATATCCACTTTTATCTTCGAGGATACTATTGATTATGACATTAGTCAGGCCCTGCTTTTCGGAACAATTAACAAAGTCTTTTAGACGCTTATTATATAAAAACAAACCTGCGCCCATCGTTCCTACCCAAATGTTATCATCGGTATCGCGAAATAAAGCATAAATAATATTTTCTGAAAGGTGTGAGTTTCCTGTGGTAAAATAATCAAATTTTCTGCTGTTGGGGTTTAAGATACTGATTCCTCCATAGGTGCCAATCCATATGTTTCCCTCTTTGTCTTCAACGAAAGATCGGATGTTGTTATTAATCAGGCTGTTTGGAGTAGTGTCGTTAATGAAGTGTTCAGAAAACCTTGTTGCCGGGTTGATTACACTGACGCCGCCTCCATTGGTTCCTGCCCAGATTTTTCCGTTTCTATCTTCCAAAATTGCAAAGACCGAGTTATTCTTTAAATGACCATTAGCGATATTATATTCTTGCAGTTTTTTTGTTTTTAGATTTAATTGGAAAAGGCCGTCTTTGTAGGTCCCGATCCATAGATACGCTTTGTTTTTACTTCTGAGCAAACTTAAAATCGAGTGGCCTGGCTTGTAAGTGCCACTATTGGATATACTGAATTGACTGTACGTGTTGGAACGGGAATTCCAGGAAAATAACCCTCCTTCATCGGTTCCTATCCAAAGTTCGTCTTTGATCCCTCCACCAAAGGAAGTGACTGAATTTGTATTTGACTTTTGATTCTTAGTATCGTAAATTTTATAGTGACTCACAAACGCTTGATTCCTATCATATTTATTGATGCCACCAAAATAAGTTCCCACCCAAAGGATCTGCTGGTTATCGCGGTAAACAGAATAGACCGAATTGTGGTTTAAGGATTGGGAATCGTGTGGATCAGTTCTAAAGACTGTAAATGATAAATTATCTGGATTATACAATCCAAGGCAATCTTCTCTTCCTATCCAGATTGAATGATCGGTATCGAGAAAAAGGGAATTTACTACACCGCCTACTGTTTTGTCATTTCCCGCTCCCAGCGTGTATGCCGGGTTGAAGGCAGAGATCTTGCTATTGTATAGGTTCAATCCACCACGGGTTCCTACCCATAAGCGCCCTTTTCGGTCTTGCAGAAGTACCGTGATTTCCTCGTTTGTAAGGCCACCTCTCTGGCCTGATTTGAAGATTTTTAAGCCGTTTTGTTTCCCCGATAAAAGGTATAGACCTTGATTGGTGCCAATCCAATAATTGTTTTTGTCGTCCTGAACTATAGCGCTGATTAATTTCTTTTTGAGCACCTTTAATCTTGGGTCATATATTTCTGCAGATATTACCTTTTTATTTTTACGGTCGACAATAAACAGTCCTTCGAAGGTGCCTATCCATAGATTTCCCTGTCTGTCTTCATAAACCGTGTATATCACACCGCCTCCATACCGCTCAAAGGAATCTGTTTTTTCGTTGTAACTTGCTAATCCGCCTCCAAGTGGACCTACCCAAAGTTGCCCAGCACGGTCTTTGAACAGCACCTTAATTACATTTCCTGGAATAGAGCCCGGATTCGTTTTGACGTTTCTGTAAACTTTGAACTTGTAGCCATCATACCTGTTTAAGCCGTCTGAAGTTCCGAACCACATAAAGCCTGCTTTGTCTTTTGTGATTGAATTGACGGTGCTTTGTGATAAGCCGGATCTGGTAGTTAAATGAGTAAATTGTATTTCATCCGGTACCCGCATCTGTGGATAAACGTTGTCAGAGTTTAGACATAGCAAGGTCGGAAAAATGAGTAGACAGCAACGAATTATATTACGCATTCAGGTTTTGGTTTTAGGGCTTTACTTACCCTTTATATTTGGTTATTGCTTATAAAAATAGTGATAAGTCGGTTAATACTATTTAATGTTAATAGATTTATTGTTCTGAAGTCATTAGTTTCTAAATGTCTGGTACAGTTGAGGAAAGTGGAGTGATGGCCAATAGTTTATCCTGGTTAACAAATTTGTTGTTTTGAGAATCAAAAGTGGTATATATCAACGGTGAATCCTGATATTTTTGTGTAATTGATAAGTTAGAAATAGAATGAAAATACAAACTCACATCATCAAACGATTGCTTATTACTGTCTTATTAGGGACGGTTATAAGCATAGGCTGCAAAGCTAGGGGAACAAATATATTCTTAACTCAAGACGAGCAGTCTTCGGATATTCGTTTGAACCAGATCGGTTTTTACCCCGGTGGACCCAAAGTAGCTATTGTGCTTAACGCTAAAACCATTTTCTTTGCGATCAGAGATTTGCAAAATCAAAAAATTGTATATAATGGACAATTACATGAATCTGCGATGCCAGCTTTAAATGGAAAAAAGAACTTTATTGCAGATTTTTCATCCTTTCAAAGTCCTGGAAAATATACGCTTGTAGTGGAAGGTATAGGCATGTCGTATCCTTTTACCATTTCCAATGAGGTGCATCGGAACGTAGCAAAAGCCTCAATGAAAGCGTTTTACTTCCAGCGCGTCTCAACTGATCTGCCTGAAAAATATGCTGGAAAATGGAACAGAGTCGCGGGGCACTTAGATGATCAAGTGTTGATTCACCCCTCAGCTGCTACAGCAGGTCGCCCGACAGGATTTCAAATATCCGCTCCCGGAGGCTGGTATGATGCTGGCGATTATAATAAATACATCGTGAATTCCGGTATAACCATGGGTACGATGCTATCTCTTTGTGAGGATTTTCCGGAATATATAAGGCTTTTAGATCTTGATATTTCGGAAAGTAATAATAGTATTCCGGACGTATTGGACGAGCTTATATACAATCTGAGATGGATGCTTGCAATGCAAGATCCAGACGATGGGGGAGTGTATCATAAATTAACCAATGCGAGTTTTGATGGTATGGTGATGCCTGATTTTACTAAGGATCCGCGGTATGTGGTACAAAAAAGTACGGCAGCTACACTAAATTTTTCGGCTGTCGCTGCGCAGGCTTCGCGGATTCTCAAGTTGTTTGAGAAGGAACTACCAGGCCTTTCAGATTCTTGTTTAGCCGCTTCGGTTAAAGCCTGGAACTGGGCGCAATTAAATCCAGACGTAGCTTATAATCAGGAGGAAATGAATGCTAAGTATGACCCCAAGGTCACTACCGGAGATTATGGCGATCGTTATTTTTCTGATGAATTCATCTGGGCAGCTTCGGAGCTTTACCTTACTTCGAAAGATGAAAAATAT
>JAPSHM010000055.1:0-3106 GCA_031179845.1 Pedobacter sp. | reverse complement strand
GTCATGAAAAAATGTTGACAGGAGTTGCGAAGAGGGATTATCCAATCCTAAAAAAGAGCGTTTTGACACTCGCCGACCGGCTGATTGACGGAACAGATCAGCGAGCATATCGTACTGTGATGGGGAAAAATGGGTCAGACTTTATTTGGGGGAGTAATTCTGTTGCGGCAAATCAAGGTATTGCATTGATTCAGGCCTATTTGTTAACAGGTAACAATAAGTATGTCGATTATGCCTTGAGTAATCTAGATTATCTTTTTGGGCGCAACGCGACGGGCTATTGTTATGTAACAGGTTTCGGTTGTAAATCGCCCATGTACCCCCACCATCGGCCTTCTGTAGCTGATGGCATTACAGCCCCTGTTCCAGGCTTCATGGTGGGCGGGCCAAATCCGGCGATGCAAGATAAAATAGCTGTTGCCAGTTTTATCCCCGATGAGGGCTATATCGACGATGAAAGATCTTACGCAACGAACGAAGTAGCAATTAATTGGAATGCACCTCTTGTGTATCTTTCCAATGCTTTAGAAGCCTTGCAATTTCGTTGTCAATATCCAAAAGAGAAAATCAGGAACTAAGACATGGGTGTTCTATCTGAATTACCTGCATTGAACACTCCAACGACCACATTGACACAGTCTGAGGCTTACTGCAAAAAAATTAATTTGTAAGATTTTGATGCGTTCTCATTAGTAGTGTGGGACTGTTAATTACGCCTCAGAATGTTAAAGTTAAAGGAGACTGCGACACCGGTAGACTTCAAATGCGCGTCATAATCTCCTATTCCTGCAAGCGGCAATTTTATATATGGTTCCAGACCGATGCTTAAAGCGGAATTTATTTTCCGCTCGACACCAACAGATATGTTGGCAACACTGAATGGATGCCGATTTTTGTTCCTGACTTCCAGCCTGGAAAGGGGAGTATTCGGACCATTTTTTAACTCATAACGCTCATTCAACATGAGATAGCTCGATAAACCAGTATTGATACTTACCGAAAGTTTTTGTTTTTTGAAAACTTGGTAATTCATATTAAGAGGGATGTCTAATATTCTGCAATCTGCATCCATTTCCCATGAATTATCCATGTATCCATTGCCACTAGCAGAAACGCCACCTGAATTGTACAGTTTCCTCGCATAGATCAGTCCCGTGCTGATACTTATTTTATTCGTAATGGGATAGGTGACAAGTAAGCCTATATTAGTGCTTACCCTGGAAGAGAGGTTATCTCTGGTAGTTGAGATGTCTGGTGCCGCCATGATACTGAATGATAATGCGCGATGCTTAATGCCTAGATATTTAGGGGTTTTGGCAGTTCGATGTGGTCCATGTAACTTCATTCGGATAAATTTGGCACTGTCCCACTGATACTTTGGAAGGGGAAAGCCCGCTGTAAGGACTTCTCGAAGCGACCCGGCAGTTAAAGTGATCTGAGTTGATTGTTCTTTTAACCTTTTTTTTTGGGCGCTATGCTGAGATGTGAGCCTATTTTCGGTATTGCCGATCAGCACGGGCCCGGTAGATTTTTGAATCTGACCCTGCCTTTGCAATGGATTTTCGCTTGTATTACGGGCATTAGACTTCCCTGAGTTTTTTAATGCCGGTTGCTGCTCAAACAGAACTGTGGACAGTAGGATAAGCAGGGCAGCAGCGACACCAGCGGTGATTAACCACCACATTGATACAATGCGCTTTTTGTGCTCTGCGTCAAGCTTTTTAGCCATATTTTCCCAATTCTTTTCATTGAAAGGAATATCCAGATTCTCGAGCCCGGCTTTAAACAATTTGTCTATGTTATGCTCGTTTTCCATTTACCTTGTTGTTTTTATCATTCGCCGTTCCAACTTTTAAGCTTTTTGTAACAGTGTCAATTGCAGAAAGCCTCTCCTGCAACTTCTGACGGGCCTTAAATAAATTTGATTTTGATGTTCCTATAGATATGTTTAAAAATTCGGCAATCTCTTCATGCGAATATCCATCTATCGCATACAGATTAAATACCGTACGGTATGCCGGGGAGAGACCTTGGATGAGATCGAGTAGATCATTATAAGCCAGCTGGTCGTACACGACAGCTCTGCTGCCAATATACTCATGCTCATTAATATCGTCATGATCCGTAAAACGTAGATTCGTACGGTAGTGGTCAATTGCCGTATTGGTCATAATTCTTCCGATCCATGCCTTAAAAGGCTTATTTGAATCATATTTTTCGATATGGTTAAACACCTTCAGAAAGGCACTGTTCATTACTTCTGCTGCGTCCAAGTCTCTAAGTGCATAGCGTTTGCAGATACCCATGCAATAGCCATAGAACTCCTTATAGAGCAGATACTGGCTGGATCTGTCTTTTCGAATACATCCTCTGATAATTTCCTGCACTTAAAAAATTAATTTCGGTTTTAACCTCCTCATATCTATTTCGTGATACGAAGCTAATGATCGAAAGGTTGCCAAAACTAATAAAAATATATTTTCATAATTTATGTAATTGATAAGCAGGTGTTTGTATCGTATTTTTCGAAGTGTTTTTGAAACGCTGGCAACCCTTATTTTGATTCTGGCGTATCACTGGTAATAAAACAACTTTTCATCTTATTTAGTTACTATGCAAATCAAACTAAAAAGAGGGTGGTCATTGTTTGGCCTTAACTCAATAACTATGCTCACTAAGCATCAAATGGTCTATCTGACCCTAACCCTAATTTATTTGCTTTTGTGCGGTTGCTCTAAAAGGCAGGCAGCTGAAATGACTCCGGCGCCGGTAACACCAGAGGTGCCTGAGATAACAGTTACCTATACCAATTTCACTCAGGCACTTTTTCAAACGAAATGTGCCGGATGCCACGGCGCTGGAAGAGGGGCCGCATCGATCTGGACTTTCAACGGACTGAGCTCTATTACCAGTAACCAGACGAGGATCCGGCAATCTGTGCTGGTAACTAAATCGATGCCTAAGGGGCGCAGCCTTTCAGCCGCTGAGCTGCAGTCGTTACAAGAATGGTTCGATAAAAACATGCCTGAATAAACTCAATTATTATGAAAAACATTTTTCTGTTTATTGTATTTACCATAATCAGTTGCTCCTTGCAGGCGCAGCA
>JAPSHM010000054.1 GCA_031179845.1 Pedobacter sp. | reverse complement strand
GGGCAGTTCAGGCATATGAAGTTTATCAGATCGTAGGAACGGCTATGCCCGGTGATAGTTTATTTCAGTTGACGGACTTAACTTTGCGTCAGCAGCAAACCCTCCAGGGGATCTATACCGGGCCTATGCTTGGGGCCTCGGGGGCAATATTTGGTCTGCTTGTTGCGTTTGGTGTGCTTTACCCCAATACAGAAATGTATATCATGTTTATACCAATTCCTATAAAAGCTAAATATATTATCCCGGTTTATATTATTTTTGAGTTAAGTATGGGATTGGCCCGGGTACAGGGAGATTCTGTTGCCCATTACGCTCACCTAGGAGGAGCATTAATCGGGTTTATTTTAGTTAAGCTTTGGAAAGATAAGGACAACGATAGATTTTACACCTATTATGAATAGCAGCCTGTTTAAAGATTTAAAGTATAAAGTATTTCAATCGGGTAATCCTGTATATTTTTATATAGGGATTAATGTCCTGATCTTCGTGGTATTGACCTTGCTCAACATTCCGTTCTTTTTGTCCGGAAAAGGAAGTATGGTGTCTGACGCGGTGATCAGGGAATTTTTCGGTTTCCCATCTGCAATAACATCACTGCCCGCCCGATTCTATACCATCATCACCTATCAGTTTTTTCACGGAGGCTTTTTCCATTTGCTGTTCAATATGCTATGGCTTTTTTGGCTGGGTAATATTTTTCTTGAATTCCTGAAATCAAGGCAATTTCATTTTTTATACCTGAGCGGCGGCATTGCCGGAGCCTTGTTTTATCTACTGGCGTATAACATCTTTCCTGTATTTGCTACTTCTGTCGCAGGTGCAACAGTTATTGGATCTTCTGCGTCTGTGATGGCTGTTATTGTGGCTACCGCCACTTTACTGCCGGACTACAGCATCCGGTTGTTGCTGTTTGGAGATGTAAAATTGAAATTCCTTGCCATGGCTTATGTAGTGATGGATCTCATCGGCATTGCTTCAACTGACGCCGGAGGTAGCTTTGCACACCTCGGCGGCGCGATCATGGGTTTTGCCTATATTAAAGTATTAAAAAGCGGGGTCGATTGGAGCAATATTTTCAAACGCAGATCTAAATTAAAGGTCGTAAAAAATAAATCGCCAAAACCCGCAACGAAAAAGCAGGCAGACGATGTGGATCAGGAAGAAATCGACAGGATCTTAGACAAGATATCAAAAACAGGGTACGACAAACTTAACAGACAGGAAAAGGAAACATTGTTTAAGGCCAGTAAGAATTAATGAAAACGACTAAACCTACGTTTCTCGCAAAATTGATCCGCCTGCTGGCCTTTGGCCTCGCCGCTGGCCTCCTGCTTGGTTTCCTTGCAGGAAGATTTGATCCGCGTGACTTTCAAATACTTGCTTTCTTTGGTCTCGCCTACCCATTTTTTCTTGTATTAAACCTTATGATGATCATTTGGTGGTGTCTGCGTAAAAAATGGATGTTTGCACTGAGTACGCTGGTCGTAGTTTTGATTGGATGGAATGCGATTGTGGCCACCTTCGGGATCAATGGCGAGAGCGGAAACGGCGCAAAATCAGACGCAAACCTTATCCGAATGATGACCTATAACGTACACAGTTTTAAGCCATACGGCGAAGAAAATGTAGAATCTGTGAAGCAGCAAATGTTGGAACTGATCGCAAAACAAGACCCGGACATCATCTGTTTTCAGGAGTATTTTACCAGAAGGAAAGGGACTTTTGATATCACAGACAGTTTAAAGAAGATATTAAATAAGCCTTACTATTACTTTGTACCCTCATCTGAGAACAGTTACGAAGCAACAGGATTGGCTATCTTTTCAAAATACCCGATAAAGAATAAAGGCGAAATTCCTTTTGTGAATGGTTGGGGGAACGAAAGTATTTTTGTTGACGTACAAATTGGGAAAAAATTATTGCGTGTGTACAATGTACATTTACAATCGATATCATTTGACAAACAGGACTATATTTATATTGACCAGGTGAAACAAAAGATGGAACCTCAGCTCTATGCTTCAAAAAGAATATTGCTGATGTTACGGAGAGCGTTTTTAAAGCGCAGCGAGCAGGTTGATGTGATGAAAGCGCATATGAAAACCTGTGAAACACCTTATATTGTGGCTGGCGACTTCAACGATACGCCAGCTTCCTATGCCGTAACGCAAATGACAAAGTCATTGAAAAACACTTTTATAGAACAAGGAACCGGATTTGGGAAGACCTATAACGGAAAATTCCCAAACTTCCAGATCGATTATATTGCTACTACCAAAAATATTGATGTGATCAATTACCACATCATTGAAGCAAAATTGTCAGATCATTTTCCTGTTCGCAGCGACCTGAGATTAAACCCTTAAAAATTTTACCTTTGCATCATGGAGAATGGCCTACACCTGTACAATACCCTTACTCGAAAGAAGGAACGTTTTGAACCGATAAACGCACCAAATGTTGGCATGTATGTCTGCGGACCGACTGTTTACAGTGACGTTCATCTGGGTAATTGTCGTACTTTTATATCGTTCGACCTCATCTTCAGGTACCTAAAATATCTAGGTTATCGTGTGCGGTACGTGCGTAACATTACAGATGCTGGCCATTTAGAAGGTGATCGCGATGAAGGTGATGATAAGTTTGCAAAAAGAGCAAAATTAGAACAGCTGGAACCGATGGAGATCGTACAGAAGTATACAATTGGGTTTCATGATGTGCTAAGAATGTTCAATACGCTACCTCCAAGCATTGAGCCTACAGCTACCGGACATATTACTGAACAGATCGAGATGATCAAAGGAATTATAGCCAATGGTTATGCCTACGAAGTCAATGGAACCGTTTACTTCGATGTAGAAAAATATAGCAATACCTATAACTATACCATATTGACCAACAGAAACCTGGAGGACATGATGGCCAATACCCGTGAGCTGGGTGGGCAGGATGACAAACACGGCAGACTGGATTTCGCACTATGGATAAAAGCCAAACCGGAGACCCTTATGCGCTGGCCTTCGCCCTGGGGAATCGGATTTCCCGGCTGGCATATTGAATGTTCGGCCATGAGTGCAAAATATCTGGGTGATGAATTCGACATTCACGGTGGAGGGATGGACCTTGCCGCAACTCATCATACCAATGAAATTGCTCAGTCTGAAGCTTGCAGTCACAAGCAACCGGCGAAATACTGGATGCATACCAATATGCTTACGGTTAATGGTACCCGGATGTCCAAATCTGCTGGCAACGGCTTTCTTCCAGGAGAACTTTTTACAGGGGATCATGCCTTGCTGACCCGTGGATATTCGCCAATGACGGTTAAATTTTTTATGCTTCAGGCACATTATCGTAGTACACTGGATTTTTCAAATGATGCACTTGAGGCTTCCGAAAGAGGTTTTAGGAGATTGATGAATGCGATAAGCCTGCTCGAAAAGTTGAGTCCTTCGATGGAAACGGATTTCAATATTGACGAGCTCCGCAACAAGTGTATCCAGGCAATGAACGATGATTTCAATAGCCCGGTGGTGATTGCTGAGTTGTTTGAAGCTGCACGGATCATCAATACGGTGTACGATGGGAAAGCAAAAATATCGGCCCTGGAACTAGACAAGTTGAAAAAGCTGATGAATGATTTTGTATTGGATATTTTTGGCCTGAAAGATGAAGAATCATCTAATATCGAGTTGAATGAAGTGCTAAATATGGTTATCGATATCCGTAAATCTGCAAAAGAAAACAAAGACTATGCAACATCTGACAAAATTCGTCTTGGTTTGCAAAGTATGGGCATACAGCTGAAAGACGGAAAAGAGGGGACTACCTGGACAAAAGCCTGACCCATCTTCTAAACCACGTTTTCAAAGAAAAAGCCAAATCCAATATTCGAAACGCAAAAAATTAAATATGATGAATAAGTTCCTTTATACAATCGTTGCTGCCGCAATAACCATTGGTGCACATGCCCAAAAATCTGACGGAAGCACGAAATCTTTGGTAAAAGCAGAGAAAGAATTTGCGGAGCGCTTTGCCAAAAGCGGTTCAAAATCTGCGTATAATTCATTTGCCGCAGCCGATGGCCTTGTTTTTAGGCCTAATCCGGTAAATGCCCGTTCTTTCTATGATTCACAGCCCGAAAGTAAAAACCTTAGCTGGATGCCTGTATATGCGAAAGTTTCAAAAAGTGGCGACTGGGGTTTCACTACCGGCCCTTTTAAAGAAGAAGGCGATAAACCCGGATATGGACAGTATCTAAGCTTATGGAAAGTAGTTGACGGCAAATGGCAGGTTGACCTCGACCTTGGTATTTCCAGTAATAAGCCGTTGAATGAAGTTAAGCAGGAGTTCGTTGAACCAAAAGAATTCTACAAGCCTAAGTTTTTAAATGACAAGCAAAGGGCTGCAGGTGCAGAAATTATAGCGACCACGGAAAGAACTTTAAGCGCAACAATAAAATCATACGGGATTCCTGCATTTTCAGGCTTTCTCAATCCAGATGCCCGTTTGCTGTTTCCCGGATATGAGCCGATCATCGGAAAAGATAAGATCCTCCCGTTTTTCAATAGCATGATCAGCAAGGTGTCGCTGAAAACAACGAAAGTTAGCAAAGCGGATGGGGGCGATCTCGCCTATACTTACGGTGTTGCCACTGTTGATTACAAGGCCGACCTAAGAGAAAGTTTCAACTACGTTTTCATCTATGAGCGCCAACCTGATCACAATTGGAACATTATTGTACAGGCATTTGCACCGGCCGAACGCTAGCTATAACGATATTAATAAAAAAGGTCCCTTATACTTGAGGGGCCTTTTTTGTTAGATTCCGATAAATTGTTATTTTATGCCATTAATTAACTGTAAAATGAAAAATATACTGATCATCACTTTTCTGGCACTGACCGTAAATGCACAGGCACAGAAATTTATGCTTATAGGTCACCAGGGTGCACGTGGAATTATGCCCGAAAATACGATCGAGGGAATGATTAAAGCACTCGATCTCCAGGCAAACGTGTTAAACATGGGTGTAGTGATTTCCAAAGATGTAAAGGTTGTTCTTTCGCACGAGCCATACTTCAATAACGAAATCAGTACCCGGCCAGATGGAAAACCCATTTCCTTCAAAGACGAGAAGAAATATAATATGTTTGAAATGGACTATGAAGAGATTAAGAAGTTTGATGTGGGCACTAAGGTGCATAACCGTTTCCCGGGACAAATGAAGATCAAAACTTATAAACCTTTGCTTTCCGAGGTCATTGATTCTGTCGAAGCTTATGTAAAAGAACACAAGCTAGGAAAGCCAGTCTACAACATTGAAACTGCGCTGATTAGAAAAGGCGATGGTGTATTTCAACCGGATGCTGCTGTGTTCATTGAAAAGATCATGGAAATTGTGAAAGAAAAGAGATTGTCAAAGAGAGTCATTATACAATCCCTGGACATGCGCACTTTGCAATATCTACATGAGCATTTCCCTTCCATCAAAACGTCATTAATGATTGATGAGAAACAGGATTTCGAAGAAAGTGTAACCGCCCTGGGTTTTACGCCAAACTATTACAGCCCATATTACGTATTGGTAGGAAAGGGATTGGTAGATCGCTGCCACGCTGCCGGTGTAAAGATCATTCCATGGACTGTAAATTCCGCTAAAGATATGCGCTACCTGATTGAATTGGGTGTTGATGGGCTCATTACTGATTACCCCAATCTATATACCCACATCATGCGCGAATAAGCAGTTAGTAAAGATTTTTGATAATGGCTTCTATTGAAAGCCCTTCTGCCTCTGCACGGTAATTGCGTACTATGCGATGGCGAAGGATCGCCTCTGAGACCGCCTGAACGTCTTCGATGTCCGGTGCATATTTCCCGGTTATTGCTGCATGACATTTGGCGCCAATAATGAGAAATTGTGAAGCCCTCGGTCCAGCACCCCAGTTTACATATTTATTTACCTCTTCAGTAGCCAGAGCTGTATTCGGTCGGGTCTTGCTAACTAGTTTAACTGCATACTCCACCACATTATCCGTTACAGGGATATTTCTTACCAACTTTTGAAAGAATTGGATCTGGCTGGCATTGATGATCTTATTCAGGGTGACCGCTGAATTGCTTGTCGTCTTTTTCACAATTGTCAGCTCCTCGTCGAAAGAAGGATAGCCTAAATGTACATTGAACATAAACCGGTCAAGCTGCGCTTCCGGCAGGGGGTAAGTGCCCTCCTGTTCGATCGGATTTTGAGTAGCCAGTACAAAGAAGGGGTTAGGCAGTACATGTCGGAACCCGGCAGCAGTAACTGCCTTTTCCTGCATAGCTTCTAATAAAGCAGCCTGAGTTTTTGGCGGTGTTCTATTGATCTCATCCGCCAGGATGATATTGGAAAAAACAGGGCCTTTAATGAACTTAAAACTTCTGTCTTCTCCAAGTATTTCGGCACCAATAATATCACTAGGCATCAGATCGGGGGTAAACTGGATTCTATTGAAATCAAGGTCCAGTACATTTGCCACTGTTTGAACCAGCAGGGTCTTTGCGAGTCCAGGTACACCTACCAATAAACAATGTCCATTGCTGAAAATAGCAATCAGCACCGATTTAATTATTTCGTCTTGTCCAATGACAACCTTTCCGATCTCCGCTTTTATGCTTTTGTAAGATTGATGAAGGGCATCAACCGCCTCAATGTCATTGTCAAACTGCATAAGCGTTTATTTTTTTGCAGATTTAGCCGACCAAATTTTCAGTTCATCACAATCGTCATAATCTTCGTCGATCCGGATATAAGTGTTCTCTCTTCTCTTCTCAAACCACTCACTCAAAATTTTATCGGTTTTTTCCTGTTGGGCCTTTTCTTTGAACTTGGCATAATCTTGTTCCAAATTACCCTTGTGAGGTGGAATCTTCGATTTTAAATAAAGGATTTTGTATCCTTCTTTGCCACTTTGATCTGTAAAAAGAGTAGGAGTTGAAATGCTTCCAACCTTCATCGTATCCACGATCAAGAATACCTTAGGATCAACCTTATCTGCTGGAATGAACGTGGTTCTTGCCGTTACATTGTCTGCATATAATAACATTCCTCCATTGTACTGCGATTCTTTATTATCGGAATATTGAGAAGCAGCAAAAGAGAACGGGATCTTTTTTCGATCAGATTCTTGTAAATGGTGTCCGCTTTGAACTTGACACGTTCCAGGCTGGCCGGGGTGTTCTGCGGACGAATGAGGATGTGGCGGGCCTGAACCTGCTCACCACGACGTTCTATAACTTGTAGGATGTGGAAACCATGCTCTGTTTCGAAAACAGGTGATATTTCTCCCGCTTTCAGCTTAAAAGCGTGAGCTGTAAATTCCTTCACCATTCGGGTGCGGTCAAAGAAGCCAAGGTCACCACCATCAGGCGCCGATCCCGGATCTTCGGAATATGATTTCGCAAGGAAAGCAAAATCTTCCCCGCTCTTTATCCTCAAGCGTAACGCATCAATTTTATCGTGGTATCTTTGTTTCTCCGCTTTTGTCAGTTTTGGGTACATCACAATTTCACCGATTTCAAATTCCGTAGGGATATCCGGCAAACTGTCTAAACTGTATCCTTCATAATATTTCTTAACCTCCAAAGGAGTAATGCTTACATTTTCGGTGATCTTCTGCTGCATTTTGTTAGAGATCAGTTGCTCCTTAATGTCGGGTCTGATCTCATCTTTATATTGCAGCACTGAGCGGTTCAAGAACTGCTCTAAACGTTCCTGACCACCAGCTCTCTGAATCTGGTAGCGCATTCTTTTTTCTACCTCTTCGTCAATTTGCGACTCATCAACAATAACAGAGTCAATCTCTGCTTGTTGTTTCAACAGTTTCTGTGCAAGCATCTGCTGCAGAATATAGCAACGCACTTTTGGATCATCGGTATTCCCGGAATTCAGAAACTGCGCATATTGCTGATTTAGATCAGACAAAAGGATAATATTGTTTCCCAACTGCGCAACCACCTTGTCTATATTCTTTTTCTGTGCCTGGGTATTTAAAAACAAACAAACTAGTCCGCCTGCTATCACTAAAAATTTCTTCATTATATTCTTGTTCATTGTAGTCCTTTTGCAAATTTAATATTCTAACTAGTAAATGTCTGATTTACTTACAATTTAGCCAGTTTTCTTACTTCCGTTTGATTAATCTTTATCGTATGTTTTTCTCTAAGGGCATTTATCCAGGTCTCTTCCAGATCTTTCTGGTCATCCATCGGTTTGCTCCATATTTTTAGTTCTGAAATGTTAAACATCAAGGCCGCCTCCTTATATTCATTCATCGTCATTTTGTACATGGAACTGGTCTTTGCGATTTTATTCTGAGCAGCTAAGGTCTGTTCATAATTTCTGATCTCTGCAATATAGGCTGTATCTGCATCAAGACCCATTTCCATGGCCTCCAATACCTTAAGTTTGAAATTGATATACTGGTTTAGATAAGCTTCTAAGCTTTCAGCAGTAATCTTTGCATGGTTGGTATGGTTCTTCTTATAGAACCAAATGAATTCCTTGTTTGTAATGGGCTTTCCATCAATGGCAGCTACATTTTGGGCAAATACACCGGAAACAGAAATACATAAAATTATAATGCAGTAAGCTTTTCTCACAAATGTTTTATCGTGTATATTTTTAAGGCATAAAAGTAACAAATAAAGGCACTATAATAAGATATTTAACTAATTTTAACAGAAAAAAGATTCCTAGAAATATTGCCATTAATGAATAGCCAATTATCCACCGAAGCAGCAGCACTGCGCCTGTTTTTTACGGATGACGTTTATCTTGTACAGGAGCCTACCGCTTTGTTGAACCAACAAAAGGTTGATTATAAGTTTTTAGGTAAAAACAACCGTAATATCCTAATCCTTGTGAATGATAACCAACATGAAGTAAGCGATGAACCCGGGCGCGAACTGCTGCGTAAAATTGTTAAATCCGTAAACTTGAGTGCAAATGATTTTGCTGTGGTAAACTATGCAGCATACAGGGGCACAACTTTCAAACAATTGCAGGAATATTTTTCTTGTATTTTGGTTTTCGCATTCGGTGTAACGCCGGCAGATCTCTCCTTGCCAACACATCCGGAACACACAGTAGTTTTGGAGGGAGAAGTGCGCATGATCTTTTCTGCCGGGTTACCGGTTCTGGAACAAAATGCTGCCGGGAAAAAAGCTTTGTGGGGAAGTATTCAAAACCTTGGATTATAACATGAGAGAATTAGTTTTTGCAACCAATAATGAGCATAAGACGCAGGAAGTGCGAAGCCTGCTTTTAAATGAGTATAACATTCTGAACCTGCATGATATTGGCTGTACCATTGATATCCCGGAAACCGGGAGTACATTTGCAGAAAATGCAACTTTGAAAAGTTGTTTTGTTTCGGAAAATTATCATTTGGATTGTTTTGCTGATGATAGTGGGTTGGAAATTGAAGCGTTAGGTCAGGAGCCAGGTATTTTCTCTGCGCGCTATTCGGGTGTCCGGAACGACCGGGAAAACTTACTGTTGGTGTTGAAGAAAATGGAAGGGCAGACAAACAGGAGGGCACGCTTCAGAACCGTTATTTCCCTGGTACGTGGCTCGGAAAATTTTCTCTTTGAAGGCATTATACAGGGTGTAATACGAGAAGAGCCATCCGGTGCACAGGGTTTTGGATATGACCCTATTTTCGAACCTGAAGGTTACGCCCGCACATTTGCAGAAATGAGTATGGAACAGAAGAACCAGATAAGTCACCGTGCACTGGCCATGAAGAAACTCATTGCTTTTCTGAAGGAACGGTAACTGGTTTTGCCCTTTCAAGGCTGTCGGCCGGACGCACAATTGCACTGTCTTTTTGGAGCGGAGCTGCCAGGTTCACTGAGTCAGTCGCCTTAACATTGACGGGCAGTTTAACTGGTACATCCTGTTCTTTGCTTTTATCAGTAGTTGTATCCGTCAATTTAGTGTTACCTGGTTTTTTGCTGCTGTCTGACACATTACGCTTACCGGGCTTTGAACTTGTAGTTGGCTGCTTTGGCTTTGTTGCGGCGGGCTTTGCCTTGATAGTACCATTAATCGCATCCTTTTTAGAACGCGGCCTGAGCTCTGGTTTCCAAATAAATCCAGTAAGGAAAACATCCTCTTTCAGTTCCAATACAGGAGTCCTTACCCCCTCTGGTTCTCTGATGGTCACGATCCGGGAAATCTCCTTATCTTTGAAAAGTATTTTTATCCGACTGCTAACCGTCTGGTTCATGTCCGTATAGATTTTTTTGTCATTCTGATTGAAATAAATGCTTTCGGCATTTCCGTCGACAAACATATTTTGAAGCTTCCCATCTTTAAAGAAGGCAGTGATCAATTTTCCTTTGATCTGGTTAAACCTTGCCGAATCGGCATTCACATTTACCATGAACGCATTTTGGAGCACTTGTAAGGTGTTCAGTTTTTTATTTTTCAATTGGAGATAGATGGTGTCGCCGGTTTGCTGTGAGCCTTCTGCCCAAAGGATAGGGCTGCCATACCAGCGAAGCGTTGAGTCGGCACTGGTATAAAACAAAGAATCTGCTCTTGCCTGCATACTGGCCTTAAATACCCGTACATTGTGGTAGGCCTTAATTACCCGGGTTCGCACGGTATCCTGGGGATTAAAAGGAACACTATCCTTAGCACTGGGTTTGACAAGCTTGCCTACAGGAATTTTTCCTTTTATAAGGCTATCCGTTTTTTTCTTCGCCACAGGGCCAACGGTTTTTAGAGCCTTGGTTACACTGTCTGCAATGCCTTTTTTCAGCGTGTCAGCTTTTGAAAGCAGTACGGAATCCTTTGATACCAATATTGGATCTTTAGATAGGAGTACAGAGTCCTTCAATAAACTGTCTCTGGCAGCTATTATTTCCTTTTTCCCGGGTCGATCCTTTCCGTTTCGCTTTTTGCGCTTTGCACGCTCTTTATCGGGTTTGCCGGATCTCTTCTCAACAAGTTTTTCTTTTGGCTCTGCTACTTTTTCCTCTTGCTGCAAGCCTTTTTCTTCCTGTGCTGCACCTTTTGGTTTTGACACCGTACCTTTTGGGTCCGTCACTGTACCTTCGGTTTTCGCTGCTTCAGAATTTTGGGGCTCTTCTTCTTCAGGGTCTCCGAGTTCATTGTCCTTTTTCAATATTGGCGAGGAAATCAATGTCAATGTCTTTTTCAGCACCATCTGGGTTTCCATGGTGTCGGCTCCCATCCAGATCGTGTCTGGCTGCAGTTTATCGTTTACTTTTATAGAGTCGGCCGTCCCCATACCAATGTAAGGATTTTTGGTTACGATCGTCCTTTGATCAATTTTATAATAATAGCCCAGCTGACCGTACATCACCATTTTATCGGTTGTGTCTTTGAAAACGATATTTCTCACCGCTTTACCATAACCCGCAATGCCGTCATAATACAAACTATCACCCTTCAACGATTTTGAGCCGGTCGTATATAGATTCTTTTTTCCAAAGTAGGCATATTGCGTACTGGTATTGTAGGCACCATTTTCTGTGTATAAGTTATCGTCTTTGCCTTTGATATTGGTTGGCCCGTAAAAGTAAGCCCAGTTGCTCAGTGTGTTATAGCGCAAGGTGTCTGAGGTGATGACACTCTCTGGGGTAACCACGACAACGTTGTAACGGAAATATGCATCGCGACTGTTGGAGAAATAATACCCATTCTTGCTGGTCAGGGTCACGTCTTTACTTACGATCTTGCCTCCTGTTGAATAGGTGCCATATTTGGTGCCCATATTGTAATCCAAAATATTGGTGGTCAGAACAGATTCACGGTCCACCATCCGTACATTGCTGGTTAAATGGGCAATCTTGGTATTGCCATTATAATTCAAACGATCAGAATAGATGTTGATCGTATCGGCCTGATTGATGTGAACATTTCTAAAGGCGTCGAACACATTCTCATTGACATAAAAGACGGCACTATCACAGGTAAGTGTAGCGTTATCCTGCCGAAAGACTGGTTTTCTAAGATAGGATATATTCTTCTTTTGATCTACAGACGTAGCTTCAAAGCTCTGCACAATGATCTTTGTCTTCTGTTGCGCAAGCAAAGAGCCGGAAAATAACAATAGAATCAGGAAATAGCGTAATCTCTGCACGTTACAAAGTTAGTTTTATAATTTGTTTTTTTAAGGGTTATGAAGTCAACCTGTATTTTTATTCATTATTTTTGAGACCATGTTACCCCTTCAGAAGTTCCAGGATTTTATCAGGAAGCATTCGCTATTCAAACCAGAGGATAAAATCCTTTTGGCTGTCAGCGGGGGCAAAGATTCTGTTTTAATGGCGCACCTATTTAAACTCTCCGGATTTAATTTTGGTATTGCACACTGCAACTTTAACTTAAGGGCTGATGAGTCGCAGCGAGATGAACTTTTCGTAAAAATGCTGGCTGCTTCGTTGGATGTTTCCTTTCACGTTACCCAATTTGCGACGAAAGAATTTGCGGTTAAGCATAAAGTTTCCACCCAGATGGCTGCAAGGACCCTTCGGTATCAATGGTTTGAAGAGATCAGGGAGCTTGGGCAATATTCGATGACGGCTTTGGCACAACACCAGGACGATGCGATTGAAACAGTGTTGCTCAATCTGACCCGAGGCACAGGCATTGCCGGCCTGCATGGCATTTTGCCAAAAAGAGACAAATTAATCAGGCCTTTACTGTTCCTTTCGGCCCGGGACATTGCCGAAATAATTGCAGAAAACCATTTAGATTTTGTGGAAGACAGTTCCAATCAAAGCACCTATTATGCCCGAAACAAGATCAGACATTACGTGATTCCGCGGTTGAAAGAGATTAATCCGGGTCTGGAAGATACCTTCCAGCACAACATCCGGCGGTTCACAGATACGGAGTTGGTGCTGCAACAGGTAGTCGCCAACCTGAAAGAGCAGCTCTTTAAACAGCAGTCGGGCAAGTTCATTTTATCGATAGCAAAGGTGAAAACATTAAACCCGCAACACTTATTGCTCTTCGAATTACTTAGACCTTTCAATTTTGCAGAGCCAGTAGTCGCTGAGCTATTAGCGAGCCTGGACAAGCAAAGTGGAACCGCATTCTGTAGCCCTTCACATCAGGTGATGCTGGACCGCCAAAACCTGGTCATCAGTCCGCTTAATGAAGTGAATCCACTGAAGTCCCAGATCTGGATTCAGCCTGATGACTCCGCCGTTGGTGTTTTTGATCGGCAGCTACTGATCCATTCATCGACAGCATTACAATATGAAAAACATAAAAACAAGGCCTATGTAGATGCCGATAAGCTTATATTTCCATTGGTGCTGAGAAGCCGTGAGCCAGGGGACAAGTTTAAACCAATAGGAATGAATGGTTACAAAAAGCTAAGTGATTTTTTTATAGATGAAAAAGTGCCACTCGGTGATAAAGACTTCATTCCCATATTGGTTAATGGCAATGGGGAAATTATATGGGTTGCAGGATGGCGGCAGGACAATAGATATAAGCTCACTGAAGCGACAAAAAGGGTTTCAGTTTTCGAATATCAATAGTTGTCTGTAGAAAAAAAGAAACAGATGCTATTGAAAAAACCACTAACTTTATTGAAAACAAACTAAGATACATGGGAAATAAATACGCTTATTTCGAAAAGCAATATATAGGTCGGGATTACATAAGGATCTGTATTAGGTTGATCATGGCGGCATTTTGTTTTGCAGCATATGTGTATGAGCGGGATCGCGATAATACACAGGATCTTTTTCTGGTTGTTGGCTTTGGTATCATTGGTGTTTCCATCTTATTGCTTTTTTTAATACAGTATAAAATAACCATCGACAATAAGCAGATCATTATTGATGGGATTTGGTCTGCGAAAAAGGTAGTGATCGACCTCAACACCATTGTTAAGGTACGAAAAGACGCTTACAGCAGCTATTTATTCAATAATCCAGTGTATAATTTACATCGTAAAGGCAGCATCCGTTTCTATTCATCAGGAAAGGATGCGGTTGTACTAACCGACCGCGATGGCCTTGAATATTATATCGGCACACAGCGGCCAAACGAGATGTACCTTGTGATACAGGAACAAATGAAGAGTTAGTTAAATAATTGCAATTGTTTAACATAAAGATCAGTTTAAGTACAGTAATTTGCAGCGTTAAATATTCGATGACACCTTCATGGGGTTAGCGCCTGCAACGGCAGCGCTGGCGACAGGGTCGGTTCATAAACTAAATTGTTTCTTAATGAAAATAGGTATTGTTTGTTACCCGACCTTTGGAGGAAGTGGTGTTGTAGCCACAGAACTTGGAAAGGCGCTTGCCGATGAGGGTCATCAGGTACATTTTATCACATATAGCCAGCCAGCCCGTCTGGATTTCTTTTCGGCAAACCTGTTTTATCACGAAGTATCAGTAAGAGATTATCCGCTTTTTGATTATGCTCCTTATGAGTCGGCACTGGCCAGCAAGTTGGTAGATGTGGTGCGCTTTGAACAACTGGATATTTTGCACGTTCACTATGCCATTCCACATGCTTCTGCTGCTTTTATGGCCAAACAGATTTTGGAAACCTTTGGTATTCACATTCCTTTTGTAACCACGCTGCACGGGACAGACATAACATTGGTCGGAAAAGACCCGACCTATAAACCGGTTGTTACTTTTTCAATAAACAAATCAGATGGGGTGACAACGGTGTCAGAAAGTCTGAAGAAAGATACAGAAGATCATTTTGATATTACGACCGAGATCAAAGTGATCCCAAACTTTATTGATTTCTCCAGATTCAGTTTAAAACCTAAGGATCATTTCAAGAAAGCCATTGCGCCGAATAACGAAAGAATATTGATCCATACCTCGAATTTTAGAAAGGTAAAGCGTACCTCAGACGTGATCAGGATTTTTCAAAAGATTCAGGCAAAGATTCCCTCCAAGTTGTTGATGGTAGGAGATGGTCCGGAACGAGCTTACGATGAACAATTGTGCCGGAGCCTTGGGATCTGCGAACATGTGCGTTTCCTCGGAAAGCAAGACGCGGTCGAAGAAATCTTATCAGTTTGTGACTTGTTCCTGATGCCTTCACACTCGGAGAGCTTTGGACTGGCCGCTCTGGAAGCAATGGCCTGTAAGGTTCCTGCCATTACATCAAACTCGGGTGGCTTACCTGAATTGAATGTAGACGGATTCTCTGGTTACATGAGTAATGTCGGTGATATAGAAGACATGGCAAATAAAGCCATCTCTATTTTAGAAACCGATGAAGTGTTGAAGCAGTTCAAAGAAAATGCTTTTGCAAGGGCACAGGATTTTGATTTAAAGAAGATCCTCCCGGATTATGTAGCGTATTACAACAAAGTTATTGCTGAATCACAAAAATTACACGAAGTCTAGAACTTATTTACGGGATACGAAGGCCAGACAGACTGGCGAACCCAGCTTAATTCTTTTACCGGTATCCTTCAAGGTGCCGGTTTTTTTATTGCGTTTAAAGATCACAATGTCATCCGTATATTGATGGGCCACGAGCAGATACTGTCCTGTGGGGTCGATCGCGAAATTTCTTGGACCTTTTCCTAAAGTGCTCGTTCTGGCAACAAAGGAAAGCTTACCGTCAGGTTGTACAGCCAGTGTAGATATGGCATTGGCATCACCGCGGTTGGTTTCATACACAAATTTTCCGTCCGGCGATAGATGGATGTCTGCGCCGTCTATTTTCCCAGGAAAGCCATTTTCTACAGTATTTATCTCCTGAATTTTGTTTAGTACGCCATTGTGATAAGCAAATGCAGTGATGCTGCCATTGAATTCATGTGCCAGGTAGGCAAATTTGCCATTGGGGCTAAAGGCAAGATGCCTTGGGCCGGATCCCGGGGTGGTTTTGAAAATGTTTTTCAAAGTAAGCACGTTCTCCGTTGCGTCAGCATTGTAATTATAGATGTACACCTGGTCTTCGCCAAGGTCAGTACATACCAGGTACTTGCCATCTGGCGTAAACTGCACCTGATGCGCATGTGCACTTTTCTGCCTGTTCGGGTCAATGCTTTTGCCGGTATGCTGAACCAATTGCTTCAAGGGGCTAAGTGACCCGCTTTCTTCAATTCCGAAAACGGAAATGCTGCCTCCACCATAATTTGCTGAAAAAGCATGTTTACCATCTACTGCAACAAAGCAGGGACCGGGGCTTCCGGTAGACTGTTTGTTTATGAAGTTCAATTCACCATTTGCCTTGTCGAACTGAAAGGAGCCTACCGCACTGTTGTCAGGTGCTTCGGCAACCGAATACAAGAACTTGGCGTTGTTACTAAGCGCAAGATAGCTAGGATTGCTGAGGTTCTTTGCTACGCTTTTATAGGTAAAATCAGCATTGCCCACATTGAATGTATAGACATAGATCCCCTCGCTTTTACCCGGACTGGTGTAAGTCCCAATGATTAGATTGTAATCTTTTTTTTGTGCAAAGCCTTGCAGCATAAAAAGAGCAAACAGTAAAAGCGAGAGAATCTTTTTCATGTGTTTTTATTTTATCAGGTGTTTGATCTGGATCAATTCATGTTCTTCCAGGTAGCGCCATCTTCCACGTGGAAGATCTTTCTTGGTCAGGTTACCATAGACAACACGGTCTAATTTAACTACTTCATATCCTAAATGTTCGAAAATACGACGAACGATCCTGTTTTTTCCACTATGGATCTGTATGCCAATTTCACGTTTCGAACCACCGGTTACGTAAGATACTGCATCTGGTTTAATAATCCCATCTTCCAGTTCTAAACCAAACTGGATCTTGTTCAGGTCGCCCTGACTTAAACTTTTGCTCAGCTCAACATTATAGATCTTGGTAATGCCATTCTTCGGATGGGAAAGCTTGTCAGCCAAATCACCATCATTGGTCATCAGTAATAATCCTGTCGTATTGCGGTCAAGCCTCCCCACCGGATAGATTCGTTCTCTGCTGGCTTTCTCTACCAATTGCATTACAGTGCGTCTTTCCTGTGGGTCATCGGTCGTGGTGATGTAATCCTTAGGTTTATTCAACAGCACATATATTTTTTTCTCCCGTTTCAACAGTTCCCCGTTGTAACGTACTTCGTCGTTCGCCGGGTCAACTTTATGTCCTAGCTCAGATACAGGTTCGCCGTTTACAGAAACTACACCAGCCGCGATCAGTTCATCCGCCTTACGACGTGAGCAGATTCCTGCATTGGAGATGTACCTGTTTAAACGGATAAGGCCATCATCCTTTTGTACAGCTGGATTTTTCCTGCCACGCATGGTTGGCGCTTTTTCAGGTCCGGCCCAGGTATTGTTGCGGTCCTGACGGGCAGTACGGTCAGAACGGTCGAACGAACGTTCATTGCGTTCCGGACGTTCGCCACGGTCAGCACGTTCCGGGCGATCGCTACGTTCACCTGAACTTTTGAATCCGCCTCTTGCACCTTCATCTTCTCGCTTTCTAAAAGGTCTGCTGTCAGTACTTCTCGATGTCTGACCTTTTTTATCATCAAATTTGCGGAACGGTTTATCACCTCCCGTGCTAAAATTATCCTTTTTTATATAACTACGTTTGCCTTCAGTACCCGGAGTTTCTCTTGATCCGCCTTCTTTAGTGTCGCGCGGTTTGAAATCTCTCCTGTCATTGTCCCTGCTTCCTGGTTTGAAATCCCTGGATCCGGTACTTTTAGAACCGAAGCCTTTGAAATCACCATCTTTACCTGGTCTCGACTTAAAATCACTGCCGGAACTTCTCGGCCTGAATTCTTTTGCGTCACCTTCACTTCTTGGCTTGAAGCCTCTTGAATCCCCGTCTTTGCCTGTTCTCGGCCTAAATTCTTTTCTATCTCCCTCTTTTGAGGCTCTTGGTCCCCCGAAGGCGCCAGCCTTAAATTCCTTATCTCCGCTATATTTATTGTCTTTCCCTTCTTTATCGTCAAACTTGCTTTTCCCCTTGTATGAAGACGATGCTCCATCTGGTTTTCTGCCTGTTGTGCTTCGGTTTCCCGGTTTGGACTTGTCATCCCGACTGTTCCTGTTGTTGTTTTTTATCATGATACGCTTTTATCCGCATAAT
>JAPSHM010000307.1 GCA_031179845.1 Pedobacter sp. | reverse complement strand
AACTTTAACCATTGCACCAACCATTGGCGCTTGAGTTTCGTCCAGAACCTTTCCGCGGATCACGCCAACTTCTGTTTTTGTACCGGGTTTCCCCGGGCTGTTAAGGCTCAGGATCACATAGTCATCAATCATTTTATAACCTATTGATAAGTCGGATTTTAACCAGCCTAACGCTTCTTCAATGGTTGTTTTGTTCTTGCGGATGGTCACATTTTTGGAAAGTACTGCATTTACTGCTTCATCAAATGTAAATTGTAGCGATTGTTGCTGTTTAATTTGCGCAATAAACTGCTGTAGCGTTACTGAACTGCCTTTTAGTGTGATTATTTTCTTTGCTGTCTGCCCAAATGTGCCCTGTAATGCGCATAGCAGAAAAACAAGCGTTAAAAATTGACGCCGTATAATTTTTTTCATTACTTTGTTGTTGAATTTTCGGGGTTTGTTTAGAACCTCCAATTTTAAATTGATTTCTTTCAGTTTATGACATAAGCGCCCTGCTCTAACAGGGCGTTTTGTTTACCTAGTTTTTTACCATCTGCCTCCGTTTTTTTAGTTAATTTGAACTTTATCCTGATCGATGACATAGGTAAAGCCACCGGTTTTAGATAGGATCTCCATTACGGCAGGTAAAGACTTCCGGGAGAAGCTCGCTGTGATCCGCTTTTTCAATAAATGCTTCCTGTTCACTTGCACGCTTACATTATACCACCGTTCCAGTTCAGGAACAATTTCTTCGATGGCTTCCTGATGAAATACCAGTAGGCCATTTTGCCAGCCGAGAATTTCATCTGTACTTAAAGTCTGTTGATTAAAAGCATCTGAAGTCTTATGATAGGATAGTAAGTTTCCAGGTAGCAGCATATACGTTTTATCGGCATTGGCTTTATTGACACCCACCTTTCCAGTAACTACACCTACGCTGGTCTGCTTGTCGTTCTGGTAAGACCTCACATTAAAGGATGTGCCCAGTACGCGGACATTCAACTGCTCAGTATGCACAATAAAAGGTCTTTTAGTATCGCGCTTGATGTCGAAAAAGGCTTCTCCTTTTAACCAAACTTCTCTCTTATTACCATCAAAGTCTGAAGCGTAACGAAGTTCACTCCGGTTGTTTAACGTTACTTTTGATCCATCTGTGAGGGTAATGACCTTCCGTTCACCTGCCTGCGTAGCCTGGCTGGCCATAAAGTGCTCTTGCTTTGGCGTATAGTTCAACCAGTGCGCTAAGTATCCGGCAGCGACACTGATCAATAAAGCTGCGGCAATGCCGATAGCCCATTTGTATGCATAAGATTTAACCCTAGGTTGGGTAGACTCATTTATTCTTTCCAATACTCGATTACTATTGAAATCAAAATGAGGTATTTCGTAGTTTGCCGAAAGATCTTTGGCTGCTTCTTCTTCCATTACTGCCAACCATTCCTGTTCGTAGAGGCCCGATTTTAGGATAGCGGTTACCTGTGACAGCTCCTCTGCTGTACATTGGTCACTGATGTATTTTGTTAAAAGATCTTTTATCTGAATGTCCATATTCTTCCGCTACATAACTAATACAATCTCGTTGTGCAGTATAACTATTGGGCTGGAATATTTTTTTTAAGACTTAGCCTATGGTGCCGTTAAGGTATAAATAGGTCTTGATCGACTTGATCGCTTTAACCAGCTGGTTATTTACCGTGCTGTCAGTGATTTCTAAATGTGCAGCGATCTGACGATGGCTCATTCCATCATTTCGCGACATTTCAAAAATCTGCTTTCGCTTTGGGGGCAGTTCACTAATTGCGTTTTTGGTTTGAAACAGTGTTTCTCTGTATTGAATTTGTTCATCTGTGTTTAACGTGAACTGTTCTGCGTAATGAGTGATCTCATCGACGATCCGAACTTCCACATGAGCACGTTTGATGAGATTAAGTATTGAGTTTTTGGTGATCTTGTACAGATAAGCTTGAAGCGAGGCCTCGGGTAGGAGAGTAGATGCGTTCTCCCATAACTTGACAAACACATCATGGACGATATCTTCCGCAATTTCGGGCGACTTAACGAATTTCAGTGCGTACCAGTATAGCTTTTTAGAATAAAGTGAATAAACCGATTCGAATGCTGCTCGTTCTTGATTCTTCAATTTAATGAGGAGCTGCTGGTCGTTCGGTAAATCAGTTTTCCTGTTGATCATTTAAGAAGCCTTAACGGCCTCAAATATATTCATTAAAGAAATTTGCCAATGATAACAAATGTTTAAATAATTGTAAACAAACGTTACGGAGAGATCCGTTTCTTCAACGTTATTTGTGAGCTAGAGAACATAGATACATCTAATGGAACTTGGATTCGTCCGACAGCCGGTTTGATTGAAGAAGCTTAGTCTTCAAGGGTAGGTAGATGAGTAGGTTTGTCAGGATGAGTGCCATTCCGTAAAACACATCCTCCACAGGGATCGTTAGGATGCGGACACCGATGATGTCCTGCTCATTGTACCGGACTATAGGCTCATCGAGACCTGTGCCAGTCAGTAACCCGTTGACGATTAGAAAGGGAAGGAGTAACAAGGCATAAATCGCGTAGAATTTTGAAAGCCAGCGAACTTTAAGCCCGTATTTAGCTAAAGCGAGCAGCAACGCCAGACTGATAAACGTGACTTGACCATAGATTTTTTCCGGCAACAGGATACCGGTTGATGCCAATATAGCGATCATCGCCAATGTCAGCATGTTTTCCGTTTTTTCTGGAAGATGAAACTCGATAAATTGATTCAGACAGTGAAAAGTAAAAACACAAGCATAGGGGATGCAAAAGAAAAAGAGAATTTCTTCAATTGGCAGGTTTCCAACCTGCACTCCGGTAAGGTATTTTGGATTAAAGTTCCAAACGCCAATGCTGGTGAAATAGACATCCCAGGCAATAAAAACGAGTCCGGTAATTGCAACTGCCAAGAAGAATGCAGCCCATGTTTTATAAAAGTTTAACTTAGGATGGAATGAAAATATGAGTGGAATGATGAGGGTAAAAAAGTCGATCATCAAATACGTATAGCTCATGTTACCGGGTTTTTACTGTTCAAAAAGTATTTGAGCGGAACCCATAGCATCCCGAAGCATTCCCCTTTTTCCTTATCTAGATGTTTATGATGCATTTTATGTGCCCTTCTAATGGCTTTAAGATACCAGTGATCTGATTTTTTAAAGATCTTGAAGCGCTGGTGGATAAATATATCGTGCACCAGAAAATACGCTGCTCCATATAAGGTAATGCCGACTCCGATCCAAAACGCTAAAGAGATGTCATAGAATGAACCCAAAGCCAGGCAGATTATCCCCGGAATGGCAAAGATTAGAAAGAAGAAATCATTCCGCTCAAAAAAGCCCTTATGATCTCTATGATGGTGATCTCTGTGCAATGACCATAATAATCCGTGCATTAAATATTTATGGGTGAACCAGGCGATCCCCTCCATGGCCAGAAAGGTGCCGATAACGATAAAGGAGTTTGTCAACCAGTTTAAATTGTCCATCATGTGATCTTCAATTATTTGTCTTTGAAAAATTGGCTTCACTGATCAAATAAGCACTGATGTTCTGTTTGAGTTCGCTGTCTTCAATGCGATTCAAATTATCCATCAGAAATATTTTGTCCTTCTTAATGTGCGCATTGTATCCCAAAAAATCTGGAAGATTCGTTTGCATACAGAACCTGAGAAACCTGATTTCTACACCCTGTGGGTTATTCTTCACCGCGTTTTCAATTAAACGCTTCCCATTGATAAATTTGTTCATTTTAGTTAGCGGATTGACCAGGTATTTAGCCTGCATCATCTCTGATACACCTTTGTAACACACTAAGATTGCTGGTGATTTGTTGTTTACTGACTTAAGAATTCCGGCAAGCTTAAATGCAGCATCCTTGTTACTTGCAGCGTTGTAATATAAAGCCCGCAATTGAGACACATTCGGATCCTCCGATAGGCGCATTGCTACAGGTACGCGGTGCATTGGTACAGTTAATTGACGCATTGCTACAGATAATGGATGCATTCGTACGGGTAACGATTGTGTTGCTCCAGATAAGATAAAGATTATTCCAGTTAAGAACATTAAAAGTGTCATAATGCGTTGAGTTTATATCTGATGATCGAATCACACATCAGGCCAACTTTGTGTCCATTTGAGATTCTTATTCTTGCGGTCATCACATTTTCAGGTGTTGCTTTTTTAATTTTATTAAACAGTTCTTTATAGTAGATGTAGGCAAGGTAGACGCCACTTTTTGCCGCACGGGGAAGTTGTCTGATTCCAGCCAAACCAGCTGCGAATTCCTGCTCGATATCCGCTTCGATCTTCTTCTTGTCAACAACAGAGAAGTTAGTTAGGTTCACATCAGGAAAGTAGGTGCGGCTCAGTACTTTATAGTCAGCTTTAATATCCCTTAGAAAATTAACTTTTTGAAACGCCGAACCTAATTTCATTGCACCGGTCTTCAGGCGCTCATACTGTTCGAGGTTACCTTCTGTAAAGACTTTCAGACACATTAATCCAACTACCTGAGCGGAGCCCAGGATATATTCATTGTATTCCAGATCCGTATACTCACTGTGTTCAAGATCCATTTCCATGCTGTTGAGAAACAGCTGTATGAGTTCTCTATCTATGGAATAACGATTGACAGTTTCCTGAAATGAATTCAATACAGGGTTTAAGCTTATACCGGCCTCAATTGCCTCAAAACAATCTGTACTGAACTTCTTAAGTAAAAGCCGCTTGTTATAACCATGAAAACTATCAACGATTTCATCAGCCAGTCGCACAAACCCATAGATTGCATAAATAGGTTCGCGTAATCTTCTATTTAAGAAGTATATA
>JAPSHM010000306.1 GCA_031179845.1 Pedobacter sp. | reverse complement strand
ATAACAGTCGTAGGTGCCGGTGCCGTAGGTGCCACTTGTGCAGATAATATTGCCAGGAAAGAATTAGCTGAAGAACTAATTTTACTGGATATCAAAGAAGGATTTGCCGAAGGTAAATCGATAGACATGATGCAGACTGCGGCTTTACTGGGCTTCGACACAAAAATCAAAGGTGTTACCAACGACTATGCCAGTACTGCTGACTCCGAAGTTGTTGTCATTACTTCCGGATTGCCACGCAAGCCGGGTATGACCCGTGAGGAACTGATCGGTACAAACGCAAATATTGTAAGAAGCGTTACAGAAAACATTCTGAAGTACTCTCCAAATACCATAATCATCGTTGTATCCAATCCCATGGACACGATGAACTACCTGACGCTAAAATCGTCCGGACTTCCTAAAAACCGCATACTTGGTATGGGTGGCGCATTGGACTCAGCAAGGTTTAAATATTATTTAAGCCAGGAGCTTGGCTGCTCTCCAGCCGATTTGAATGCGGTGGTGATCGGCGGTCACGGTGACACGACAATGATTCCTTTGATTCAGCACGCCACATGGAACAGCATCCCTGTTACCCAGCTGCTGACAATTGAGCAACAGGAAAAAATAGTAAAGGCAACAATGGTAGGTGGTGCAACGCTAACCGGATTGATTGGCACTTCCGCATGGTATGCTCCTGGTGCAGGAACAGCTGCCATGGTTGAAAGTATCGTACGTGATGAAAAGAAACTAATCTCTTCTGGTGTATACCTTGAAGGTGAATATGGCCAGACAGACATCTCACTTGTTGTTCCGGTAATCATCGGCAAAAATGGTGCGGAAAAAATCCTCGACTTTAAGTTGAGTGATGAAGAGCAAGCTGCCTTCAATAAAAGTGCAGATGCAGTACGCAACATGAATGCTGTGCTGACTGACATGCAACTGGTTTAAAGCAAAAAACAAGAAAAAGCAGTCAAAAGAAAAAACAAGCAAAATTCAATTAGAATACAATTAAAACGCGATAAGAAAATAGATGAGAACAATTTCTGTTCCGCTGATTTTAATAGACTTACAAGACGACGGTTTCCACCTTTTGGTGGAAATTGTTGTTTTTGGGAAGACGATCCTGGCTGTTGTCGATACGGGAGCATCAAGGTCTGTGTTTGATAAAACATTTGTAACGACACATGTCGACGGGCTGGAACAGACAGATGAAACACATGCAACAACATTGTTCACTACTTCAAGCACCCTGCAAGCCACCATTCCGAATCTGAAATTAGGCAAGCTAATATTGAATGATTACGAAGCGGTATGCCTGGATTTGGAAGCTGTAAATCAAGCGTATGAAGGCCTGGGGCATCCGCCGATCAGTGCGATTATAGGTGGGGACTTGTTGTTGAGGTACCAGGCAACAATCAATTATAAAAAACTCAAAATCACCTTCTCTTCGGAGTCTGGCATCTTTTGCTGAAAAACTCGAAACAACCATTCTCTTAGGAGTCTGGCATCTTTTGCTGAAGCGCAAAAGCGCCTGAGGCCTCCTCAAAGAAGGTAATTTCTCACCTCAAAAACCCACCGTTCATGTAAGATGGATAATTTGGAGTTTTAGTCAGGTTTGAGCTTGGTTTGTACAAATCAATCCAGCCCTACTTGTTCAAAAGTACCTTACCCGGCTTACTCAACATAGCCTACCGCTGCTCGCTCAAATCAGTCTAACTTTGCCAATAAAAACTAACACAGTCAATGAACAGCTAATTCTGCCACCAGAACAAACCCTCGATATTACTGCAAAATACTTACGCTCAACACAAAAAAATAGGGCCGCTAATCGCGGCCCTATTTTTTTGTAAATTTGATATTAAAAATTACCTTCTCCGAGGAGGCCTCAGGCACTTTTGCCCTTCAGCAAAAGATGCCAGACTCCGAAGAGAATGGTTATTTTTAACCGTTATGCATCAATCTTCGCGTACTTCGCGTTTCTCTCTATAAATTCTCTCCTTGGTGCAACCTCATCTCCCATCAGCATTGAAAACGTATGATCGCATTCCGCTGCATTCTCGATTGTCGCCTGCATCAGCGTACGCGTAGCAGGATTCAACGTCGTATCCCACAACTGTTCCGCGTTCATCTCTCCCAAACCTTTATATCGTTGAATATGTACACTTTCTTCCTTACCAGCACCTTTCAACCGTTGAACCGCAACATCACGTTGCTGATCATTCCAGCAATATTCAAATTCTTTACCTTTTTTAACCTGGTACAATGGCGGCGCAGCAATGTAAACATAACCCGCTTCGATCAGCGCCTTCATATACCTGAAGAAGAAAGTAAGGATCAGCGTAGTGATGTGTGAACCATCGATATCCGCATCCGTCATGATTACGATCTTATGATAGCGCAGCTTAGTAATATTCAAAGCCTTATCATCCTCTGGAGTTCCTATGCTTACACCAAGCGCTGTAAACATATTCTTAATCTCATCATTTTCGTAGATCTTATGCTCCATCGCTTTTTCCACGTTCAGGATCTTACCTTTCAATGGAAGTATGGCCTGGAAGTTACGATCTCGACCTTGTTTTGCAGTACCACCTGCGGAGTCACCCTCCACCAGGTACAATTCGCATTTTTCCGGATCACTGTCTGAACAATCGGCCAACTTACCTGGAAGACCTGAACCGCCCATGACACTCTTACGTTGAACCATCTCCCGGGCCTTACGAGCCGCTGCGCGAGCAGTTGCCGCAAGAATCACCTTGTTGACGATCATTCGTGCTTCCTTAGGATATTCTTCAAGGTAGATGCCCAATGCCTCACCTACAGCGATGTCTACCGCACCCATAACCTCAGAGTTCCCCAATTTGGTTTTCGTCTGACCTTCAAACTGTGGCTCCTGTACCTTAACAGAGATTACAGCCGTTAAGCCCTCTCTAAAGTCGTCACCAGTAATTTCAAACTTCACATTTTTCAGCAATCCCGATTTATCGGCATAAGCTTTCAATGTTCTGGTTAATCCCCTACGGAAACCGGCTATGTGTGTTCCACCTTCATGCGTATTGATATTGTTTACATAAGAATGCACATTTTCAGAATAACTGTCATTGTATTGAAGCGCAAGCTCCACAGGAATTCCGTTCTTTATTCCCTCTACATAAATAGGCTCAGGGATCAATGACGGTCTCGTTCCATCTAGAAACTGAACGAATTCTTTCAAACCACCTTCAGAATGAAATAGTTCCGTTAAATATTTACCATCTTCTAATTCTTCGCGCTCGTCAGTTAAAGTTAACTTGATGCCTTTGTTCAGGAAAGAAAGTTCTCTTAACCTCGAAGCAAGGGTATCATAACGATACTCAGTCGTTTGCGTAAAGATGCTAGCATCCGGTGTAAAAGTTACGATCGTACCACGTTTATCAGTTTCACCGATAGACTTCACTTCGTATAGTGGCTTACCAATATTATACTCCTGTACCCAGATCTTGCCTTCACGGTGAACTTCTGCCTTCAAATGCGTAGATAATGCGTTTACGCAACTCACCCCTACACCATGCAGACCACCAGAAACTTTATAGGTATCCTTGTCAAATTTACCACCGGCATGCAGTACCGTCATTACAATCTCTAATGCCGACTTCTGCTCCTTGGTATTGATCCCGGTTGGAATACCACGCCCGTTATCTTCAACTCTGATTGAGTTGTCCTTCAGAATATTTACATAAATGGTATCAGCATGTCCTGCTAATGCCTCATCAATTGAATTGTCTACTACCTCATATACAAGATGATGCAGACCTTTAATTCCAGTATCGCCTATATACATCGAAGGGCGCTTTCGCACCGCTTCCAATCCTTCTAATACCTGTATATTATCTGCCGAATAATTTGACTTTGGATCTTTTTCTTCGTTCATATTTTTATTAAAACAATAAGATTCAAATTTAACCAATTATGACCAATTTAAGGCAAATGTGGATAACTATTAGGCTTGGAAAATTATATTTTTTATCTAAGTTTGCTAAAGTTACCCAAAGGTGACTCAAGCACAATTTATAAGGATGAAAAAAACAACATTAGGCGGCATAGCCACCGCAATAGCCATCGTTTCTGTAATGGCATCATGCCAAAATAACGAGGATAAAGGCGCTGCGGCAAAGAAAGCAGAATCAGCTCCAAGTTCAGTTACTGAGAAGATCGTTTATGTAAACTCTGATTCACTTCTAACAAAATATCAGTACTTCAAAGACCTCAAAGTTAAATTAGAAGCTAAATCTAAAACAGCTCAAACGGACCTTGCTTCGAAGCAACAAGCTTTCCAGCGCGAAGTTACGGCATATCAGCAGCAGGCCAATACTTTACCGGCCGACCAAAGAGCATCAACTGAAGAAAGACTGGCCCGCAAGCAACAAGAGCTACAAGCTTATACGCAAAATGCAGGTGCAGCAATTCAAAATGAACAAGCAGCAGAGAATGAGAAACTTTATGATAAAGTAGCTGATTATTTGAAAGAATACGCAAAAAAGAAAGGTTACAAAATGGTATTAGGTTACTCAAAAGGAAACGGTACAATTTTGTTTGCTGATGAAAGCTTAGACGTAACCAGCGAAGTGATCGTAGGTTTGAACGCAGCTTATAAAAAATAACAACTGATCAGGTTCAGTTCAAATGCCCCGGAAAACCGGGGCATTTTTTTTGTGTTATATTTAACTATGGAGAACAGACATCAACACGAAAAATTTATGAAGCTGGCCATACAGCTTTCCGAAAAAAATGTGCTGGAGAACGTAGGCGGTCCCTTTGGAGCAGTGGTAGTGAAGGATGGGAAAGTGATCGGAAAGAGTGCGAATCGCGTTATGGCAACCAACGATCCTAAACG
>JAPSHM010000053.1 GCA_031179845.1 Pedobacter sp. | reverse complement strand
CGGTCGATCACTGTTTGGGGAATAGGTCTTAAGTAATATTTATCGATTACTCCTGCCCCATTTTCCATCTTAGTTAGCAGGTTATTTTCAAACGCACGACTTAAACGACGGGTGCGTTTGAGATCCAGCCAACGTTTGTATTCTCCTGCCAATTCCCTGGCACGTTCGTCTAAAATGAAATCAATTGTTACATCAGATCCATCGATCCTCATCTCATTCACTTGCCCAGCTATGGCTGCACGCTCTCTGATAACATTTAATTTGTCGGCAGCTTTATCTGGCTGGTTCATCTTAAAATAGGCCTCGGCTGCAAGCAGATAAGTTTCCGCCAAACGAAAAATAACGATATCACGTGTGCTCCGGTATTGTGCCTGGCTGTTACCTGGGAAGGCTGCATCCGGGTCGAAGAATTTGTTAACCATTGGAAATTTCAGCGCACCAGTAATGCCATTGAAGTTCTGTTTCCACTGGTCGAACCTTATAATTTCCACATTCGGATTCGAGGCTTTCAAATTATCTGCATCCTGCTGTGAAAATGGCTGATCAGCTTTAGGAAAATAGAACCTCAGATCTCCTTTTTTTATTGTGGCAGTTCCATTTACCGCATCTTTTGTCGCGTAGAACTCACTCAGAAACGTTGCATCATACCTTGCATCTAAACTTGTATTATAAAGCTTATAGAGAAATTGAGTAGGCATGAAATCGGATATCCGTTTGTTATAAATTGCGGTTTCTCCTTCATAAAAACCCGCTTCATAAAAAATACGCCATCCAAATATTGCGTTCTGTCCATTGCCGATAGTCTTGTCCGTTAGAGAAGATGCATCATATTGAATGGAGAATATGATCTCGTTATTCTTCTGATTATCCGCTTTAAAAACATCGGCAAAGGAAGAAAGAAGGTTGTGATGTCCCCCTCCTATGATTTCTTCTGCATATTGCGCAGCTTTACCAAAATCTGTATCCTCAGCAAACGATTTATAGCCACGGGTTAAATGTGCCAGTGTCAGCAGTTGTTTCACTGCTGTCTGGGAAACGCGCCCAAATTCTGCAGTGGTCGGTTCAAGGCCAGGCAGAGCTGCGTTTAGTTCCTCAATGATGAAAGTATATACCTCCTGTTCTGAATTTCTCTCGAAGTGTGTAACTGGAGTGCTGATCTCTTCTTTTACAATGCTGACCCCGCCAAAATTTTCGACGAGGAGGTAATAAAAGTATGCCCTGATGAATCGGATCTCAGCCACTCTTTTGAACTTTAGATTGTCCGCTAAACCAGGTATGATGTCAGCTTTGTTAATTGCTGTATTACAGCGCTGTATTCCGATATACAAATCGGTAAACACCTCTGTCACGTACGGGTTATCTGCAGATAGCGTTTTATACTCATTCAACTGTGATGCCCGCTGTATGGATTGGGCAGCGGCTCCGCTTGTGGATTCCACTTCGCCCCGGGTAAAGATATCTGTACCCCAGGAAAATAGCCAAGGGTCGCCACTATAAATGTCTCTCATAGCGGAGTAGCAGGAATTGATCAATTTTTCATAGCCGTTTACATCGCCATAAAAATTGTCGCCTGTTATTCCACTGATGTTTTCTTCTTCAAGAAATTTTTTACAGGAGAAGCTTCCTGAGATCAGTATGAACAATACCGTAGTATATATAAATTGTTTCATGATAATTCGTTTTATGTTAAAAACCTAGATTGATTCCGAACAGGTAAGCGCTTGGGCTTACCGCCGTTCCAAAGCTGTTATTTATCGCCCATTCCGGATCAAAGCCCTCATATTTGGAAAAAGTGAAGGGGTTAGTGGCAGTAGCATAGATCCGCAGGTTCTTCACACTGATTTTACTGAGCAAGGTTTGCGGCAAATTGTAGCCAAGGGTGATATTGGCGATTCTTACAAATGAGACGTCTCTGTAGGTAGGAATATTGGCATATGGCCCGGCATTTCCTGGCTGGAAGTAAGTTTTCGATGGATTAGATGGCGTCCAGTAATCAACTTTTACCTGGTTATAATCTTGGGAATAATTCATGAATGTTGCGTCAAATGAACTTACGAACTGTTCGCCTTGCCTGGTATAGGCCATTACATACAAATCGACATTGCCATACTTAAAAGTGTTTGCGATGGAGCCGGTCCATTTCGGGATTCTTTTTCCAATGATCTGTTTGTCATTTCCATTGATTACGCCATCATTGTTGAGGTCCTTCACCCGAACCTGTCCTGGCTTCTGCGAATATTTAGCCGCCTGTTCTTCTTCACCCAACTGCCATATGCCGTTGAAAACGTAGTTATAATTAACCTGAACTGGTTCTCCAATAAACAAACTGCTTCCTATGTCATCTTTTTTAGCACCATATAGTTCCAGGATCTCATTTTTATTGACATCAAAAATAAAATCAGTCCTCCAACTAAATTTACCGCGCTGTATGTTAACAGTATTCAGTCCAATTTCTACTCCTTTATTTTTCAGCTTGCCAATATTATCGGTTATAAAACTCCATCCTGAAGGTACAGGAAGCTGACGGTTCATCAGGATATTGTCAATCAGGCGGTCATAAGCATCAATGCTTCCAGAGATACGATCCTTCAAAATTCCGAAATCCAGGCCGAGATTAAGCTCTTTGGTTTTCTCCCATGACAAGTTTTTGTTGGCAAGCTGATTCGGGGCATATCCCGATGCATTGGTGCCACCGAAATCATAGAATGTTTGTCCTAAGGTTGCCTGGGTTGAATAGGCAGACACACGATCGTTTCCGGTTATACCGTAACTCAATCTCAACTTCAGGTTATTGAACGCAGTGAAATCCTTCATAAAATTCTCTTGTGTAATCCGCCAGGCGATCGAAGCTGATGGAAAAAAGCCCCATTGATTACCTGCTGCCAATCTCGAGGAACCGTCCCAGCGACCTGTTGCAGTGATCAGATACCTGTCGTCATAACTATAATTTACCCGCCCCATACCCGATACGAGTGTAGATTTTATAAAAGAAGATCTATAATTTCTGACGGTTGAGCCAGTGGCCATATTGTACCATAGGGATTTATAAGGCATTCCTTCTGCTTCGAGTCCGCTATCTTCATAGCGGTCTTTCTGCATGCTTTGAACAACGGTCCCAGCAAGTTTATGTTTGCCCAATAGTTTTTCGTAGGACACCTGATTGTCTAAAACCCAAACAAATTGTTCTTCAGATACATTTACAGCCCGGGTTGGCAGTGATCCTTGTCTGTCTTTTCCTTGAGTTCCATAGTATTCCCCTCTTCGTTTGCCTACATAACTTGGCGAGATAGTTGATTTGATAAATAAGTCTTTAATCGGCTCAACTTGCACATACATGTTACCAAAAGTTCGCAAATTGCGAATTCTTCTAATTTCGTTCTCCGCTTCAAATAGTGGATTGGTCACTGAATTCCCTCCATATACCTTGAAGACAGGTGCTCCGCTTTCATCGTAAGGGTAAACCGCCTGTGGTAGCCGATAGGCAGATCTCAATGCTTCAAAACTTCCCTCATTTATGATATTCTGAGAGAAATATAAGTTCAGTCCTGCTTTCCATTTGTCGTTGATCTTTCTGTCTACATTTCCTCTTAAACTGTATCTATTGAAATCCTGGCCTTCAATATTTCCATCTTCCTGCAATATCCCTGCGCTAATTGCGAAAAGCGTTTTGTCATCTCCACCACTTGCCGAAACGTTGTGGTTAGTCTGCAGCGCATTTTTTAAGATCAGATCAATCCAGTTCGTATACCTTCCTTCATCTATATTTTTCCACTGGGCGGGGGAGAAGAAGCTGGAATTATCCCTGGAAACATTTTTTCCTTGAGCGGTAAACATATCTGTTCTAAGCTGTACATACTCGGAACCACTAAACATTTCAGGCAGATTGCTTGCTACTTTAACGCCTGCATAAGCATCATAAGAAATCGATGTTTTACCAGATTTCCCTCTCTTGGTGGTTACGATCACTACGCCGTTAGCTCCTCTGGAGCCGTAAATCGCTGTAGCAGACGCATCCTTAAGCACATCAATTTTCTCTATATCAGTAGGGTTCAGATCGTTAAGACCGGACGTAGTCGGAACACCATCTATTACAAATAGCGGGGCATTGGATCCTCCAATTGAGTGTGTTCCCCTGATGTTGATGCTATAGCCCGCACCTGGCCGCGCTACATTTTTAACCACCACAACACCAGCCATTCTTCCCTGAAGCGCTCCGGTAGCATCTGTTGTTGCCGCTTTGGAAATGGCGCTTGCATCAACCGACACGATAGATCCGGTTACATCTGACTTTTTCTGTGTGCCGTAACCCACTACCACTACTTCGTTCAAACTTCTATCTGATGGTTGTAGTTTAACCGTGATTGCTGTTTGTCCATTGACAGGAACTTCCTGGGTGATATAATCAAGAAAGGACACGATTAACACTGCGTTATCTGGCACACTGAGCGTAAATTCCCCTTTGTTATTTGTCGAAGCGCCACCTGGTAATCCTTTTATCCTGACGCTTGCACCGATCAGGGGCTGGCCCGTTTCATCAAGTACTTGACCAGTTACCTTTACGTCCCTGATCACCGTACCATTTGGAACTATTGCAATCAGGTTATTTGGCAGTTTTTGATAGGAGAACAATGTTCCGGCGAGTAGTCGGCCGACAAGCGTTAACACCTCTTCATCTTCCACGTTTATCTCCGTATATTGCTTTACCGGGATCTTGCGCTCACTAAAAATAAAATGATAGCTTGTTTTCTTTTCAATTTCTAAAATTACTTTTTTAAAATCCGCAGACTTCAAATTGAGGCTTACTCTGGTTTGAGAATAGCCGTTTGCGAGGATTTGAAAATTGAAGACCAATATCAATGCAAGGGTCAGCTTCATAATTATAAGTGGTTTTTTAAGGCAATAAAAGCCTCCAACACCTGTCCGGTGTTTAAAAATTTTCATAACTTTACTTAGTTAAAGGGTAAATAAATGCAGACTCCGTGCAAAAGCAGTCTGTATGATTAAGCTCATCTTTTTTCTACGGGGATTATTTGATAATCCCCGTTCTTTAAACTGGATAGTACTTTTTCTTCATACGGTTTTTTGGTTAGTTAATTTATTATTTGGTTAATGTGCGCTATTGATTAGTAGAGTTTAATGCTATCCTTGGAACGTTCATACTTAAATCCTTCGAGCAATTGTAACGTTTTTAAAGCATCGTCAAGGCTTTCCTGTTCGAACATTCCAGTAAACCTTAGGCCTTTCAGCTCTTGATCCCTGAAATCAATGTCGACATTGTACTTCCTTTCCATTTGCCTCGCTAAACTGCCAAAGTCTTCGTCATTGAATATCAACTTATTCTGCAACCAGGACGTTTCCATAATTGTGGTATCTCTTGTATTGAAATAAGTAATTTTCGTAAGCGAATTTGTGCTGTCCGGCAGACTAAATCTTTCATTCACCCCTCTAGTTGTTTTGGAATAATTGACCACCAGCTTCTCTGTAGGTTTGAGAATAATCCGGTCTGCCGGCCGATCACTTAGCGTCACCTCAATGGAACCTCTCAAAAGCGTTGTTTCACTGGCCCCGTCTTCGGCATACGACTTTACATTGAAGGCCGTACCTAGGACTTTGATATTCATTTTTCCGGTATGGATGACAAAAGGATGTCGCGGATCTTCAGCGACATCAAAAAAAGCTTCGCCGCTCAGGTATACTTCCCTGAGGCCTCCTTTAAAACTTAGTGGATAGGTCAGCTTGCTTGCAGCATTCATGGTAACCCGTGTACCATCTGGTAGCAAAAGCGTCTTTTTTAACCCTCTTGCGGTAGTTTCCACTGCCCAATTTTTAACATGGTCTGCACGGTTCACTTTAGAATCGCTTAAATAAAAAAAGAGTGCACAGGCAATGATTAAAATTGCGGCTGCAGCCTTCCAGTATAAGGCTTTTCGAATCAATAGAGGTGCAGGATTGTCAGGAAAGTTGAAAGTGTCCTCATGTTCTGAAATTTTTGCAGTGATTCTTTTAAACATCACCTGGTCACGCGAATGATCCAAGCCCTCTTCAGACCAATAAGCACTAAACAACTCGTACTGTTTGGCGTACTCTGCGTTATTTTTGATTAACAATTGAAGTGCTGCCGCTTCTTCCGGCAACAGTTCATTGAGAAATCTTTTTGTCAATAATGCTATGAATCTTTCTTTGCTCATTTAATCGTACTTTGAGGTCTGCTAAATGAAGGACAAGAATAATCAAGAAATTACTTACAAGGTTAGAAAAAAAATATTTGCAATGTAGAGATAGCCAGTATGGCTGTGCTGATTTTTGTAATAATCATTTGATCGGGCTGATTTTGATAGGCACTCATCTCGGCGCTAAGTTTATTCATTGCCCTGTACAATTGTGCATGAACTGTACGCGTTGATAAATTGAGGATATCTGCTACCTCCCGGCATTTTAGTCCATCTTCTTTTACCAGTCTGAATATGATTCGGCATTGTTGTGGAAGCTTGCCAATGGCCTGATCAAGTTTCAACATCAACTCTTTTTTTTCAAGGCCATGATCAGCCCGATATGTATCTACAAGCTGCGCTGAATGATCATCGATATCAACCAGATGTATTGTAGACATTTTTTTTGCATAGTTTAAAGCGCTATTCTTGACACAGATGAACAGATAAGTTTCGGGATTGCGGATATGTCCCAGCCTGTTCCGGTTTAACCAGCAATTCACAAACACGTCAGCCACAAGCTCTTCTACAACTTCTTTTTGATGGACGTAAAACATTCCGAATTTGACTAACCTGGAATTTAACAGATAAAATAAAGATTCAAATGCTTTTGCATCATCATTATTTAGCAATTGCTGCCAATCTGCTGCGATCTGGGCCTGATTTCTCAAAGTATATTTGGTTGTAAGAAAATACAATATAGCTAAAAACTTGAAAAGGTATCCACAACGATAAAAGTCGATTAATTAACATCTTCAACTTTTTAGCCTAGTTATAAACTGAAATTGTAACAGGCCCGGTTAAACCTGATGGCATCACCTTCCATGCAGCTGCATCAAACGGTTGATAGTTGATGTCAACGAAATTGATTTCATGGTAGTTTCTCCACTGTATCTTCTTCAGGTCCATGTACCGAATCCTGTTAGCCATTAGGTTTAGCACTTCGATCCTGATGGTATTGTTCCCTACTTTGAGGTATTCACCTATGCGCGCCTTGAATGGAAGGCTCCACAAGATCCCAACTTCTTTTCCATTGATCCAGACTTTTGCACTTTCGTTGACCTGGTTAAGGTTTAACACATAGTTTTTGGCCGACTTTTCCGGCAGATTGAAATTGCTGGAATACACAGCAGTACCTGAGAAGTTTTGAAGTTTTAAGTCGGGCAATTCAGTCCAGGATACCAGGTGATCAAGTTTTTGATCTTCCGGAAGTTCCGGCCCGCCTGCGCTGAACTTTAGCGACCAACTGTTGTTGAGTACCAATTTTTCTCCCGGTTTATCCAGGTATCCCCAATGAGGGAGATTAACAGGTTCCTGCTCCGTTATTTTAAGGATCAGGGCTTCGCCTGCCTGGAGTTGCAGCCGAACTTTGGACACTCCCGCTTGATAATTTGTCGGAGCCAATCCAATCCGACCACTTTGGGGGTCCATAATCGTTATTGAGCCTTTTTCATTCAGTGCAACATTGGCATCTATTTCGTTCGCCGTATGATTAACTACATAGTAGTATTTGCCGCCTTTGAAACTGCGTCGGATAAATTGCAATCCTGTATCGGTCAGCGACTCTCGCTGCAACGACTTATACATCAACGCTTTTTCCACATCCGCAGACAGCAGTACTGAGCCTTTTCCAATTTTGAATTCCTTAACGCCATTGCCGGCGTCAGAGAAAGCCAGTCCGGCCAAAATCTTCTTCAATTCGCTTCTGCGCGACTCCAATTCATGTAAACCAGGCACATCTGCTGGTAACTGTTGAAAAATAACGGTTGCACCATTTTCTGCGAATCGTACCGCATTTTGAAGGGTAGAGAGGCTGATCATGGTACATTCTGGTATGACCAGTACTTTATATGGAGATGATTGAGGATGAGTACTTAATAATCCATCCCTAATTTTGGTATTCGAGAGCAAAGCGTCAGAGGCGAAATCGAAAGAATATCCAGACTTTGAAAGTTTTTTAGACAACTTATAAAAAGCAGTAGGGTGTAACCATTCATCAATATTATGCACCTTTACAGCGACATCCATTCCCTTCGCCTGGCTCCATACCTCGTAAACGGGCCAATAGATCAGAATTTCGTTGTCTGCTTGCCCGGATTGAAGAACGGACTGGCATCGGGTAATGTATTCATTTATTCCAACGATATGTGGCCACAAACTATTACTGGGGTTAAACTCTACTGAAGCATAGAACAGCCATCCCGGCCAAACGGCATCCTTTGGGGAATTGGTTGCTCCATGATAGAAAACGTGGTTTACACCGGCAAGAAACAATTGTTCAACCTCCGGTTTACATTGTGAATAAGCCGTCTTGAAATGTTCAGTTAACCAGGTAAATGTCTCGGACGAAACCAGTTTTTTCCCTCCGGTATGCGCTGCGGAAGAAGCGAACTTAGACATCATCGGATCCGGATCTACATTTCGTACATCTGCCTCGTCCCTTCGAAGACCTGGAATGGGAAATTTACTGGAACCAAAAGTTTCTGTTTCCGGAATGTCTACCGCCCCATAGAGATCCAGTAAATTACCTGGTGAGCCATGCGATTGATTCTTAGTCATGGATTGATATTGGTGTGCCCAGTCTGTCCAGTTCTGCGTAAAATTGGACAGCAACAACTCGCTCATGGTCTCTCTGTAATCCGACTTCAATCTGGCCACCTCAGTGCTCGAAGAATCTTTCTCTACCAGTTTTCTCAGGTGCATTTTTAAATCGTAACCTCTCCGTTTTTGGAATTCATCAAATAAAGTGGGGGTCCAGTTGGCGCCATATACCTCATAGCTGTCGTTGAAAAATGCTCTGACACCTTGAGATTTACGGTTAAATGCTTCATCGAAGCGTTTAAGGTACCCAGTGACCGAATTTCTGTCCAAATGGTCCATGGTGAGCCCTTTTCCCCCTGGAGCCGCCCGCTTTACTTGTTGCTGTGTTTTTCCGGCAAAAGCCGCATAGATCTTCCAATTGCCAGTTCCGGCTGTCCAGTTCAGCGATCCCCCTGCATCAACTTTATCAGAGAGATCAACGACCGCTTCATTGCTGCCGTAGGCCGTAACGGCCTGCAATATGGCCGCAGCCTGATTCGCTTCCTTAACCTGGATCCGCGTGGTTAGCCGTTCCCCTGATTTCAATTCATATTCCTGTACAATGAGCTTTGTCGCCGCATTTTCCGGTTTCACGAGTGGGCCACCAAAAGGCCAGCCCGTCCCGGTGTTCATATCCACTCCCATACCCAATGTTTTGGATCTTTGCACCGTATATTGCAACATATCCATCCATTTAGGTGAAAGGAAATCGATGTATCTCTTTTCAAATCCAACGGCACCATAGATCGGTGTAATTTCTACACCGCCAATGCCGGCAGTCTGGTACTTAGTTAGCACCTCATTTATATTACCTTCATCTACCGCATTACCCATCCACCACCAGCGTGTCCAGGGTTTCATTTGTTGCTCTACCACCGGCCAGCCGCTCTTTTGATTGGGCTGCGCTTGTACCTGAGTTGTAAAGTAGAAAAAGGTAAGGCTGAAAATTGCGGTAATAACTGCTCTCATATTTTATATTTTTAATCCAGGTGAAACACCTGTTCCAATGGTTTGCTTACCGGCGAGTTGTCGGCATTGGTTTCCATTAGATCCGCCATATAGGCCCACCATTTTTGTACAATTTCAGTGCTTCCCAGATCCTGAGACGATTGCCCATCTTGCTGCTGTACCGCGAAAAGTATATTGGTCTCTTCATCCAGAAAAATGGAGTAATCACTTACACCGTTTTCTTTAAGTAAAGTGGTCAGCTCAGGCCATATTTCGTCATGGCGTTTTTTATATTCCGCTTTGGCTCCCGGTTTTAACTTCATTTTAAATGCAATCCTTGACATGTTCAGTTCATCTAGCTTTAAGTTGGTTCCTTCGTTAATTGGATTTACCGTTTCATTTTATACACTTCCGCACCAGCGAGCAGGAAGCAGCCCAATCCGTAATCCTCAAAATCTGGCATACTGGAATAACTTACCGGTTGTCCGTCTTTTGGCTCTTTACCAGTTCCCTGCAGATAACCTAAAAATCCGTTTTTATGCACGGCGTCTTTCGCCATGGCATTCCAGGCTTTAACCAACACCGGCTTGAATACATCTTCTGCTAAAACTCCCTGGTTTACTCCCCAAGCCATGCCATATACAAACAAGGCTGTCCCAGATGTCTCTTTACCACCAAAATGTGTGGGATCATGCAGACTCACATTCCAAAATCCATCGGCACGTTGAAGGGGTACCAAGGCCTTCATCATCTCCTGATAGGTCTTTTCATATTCTTCTCTATGCGGTGCACCCTTCGGCATTATCTCCAATACTTTTACTAAGGCAGCCACCACCCAGCCGTTGCCGCGCGACCAATAGCAGTCTTCTCCGTTTGGCTCTTTGTAGGGTGGTACAAAATCTTTGTCTCTCCACCATAAACCATCTTTGGCATTGTACAAGCCGCCGCCTTCCACATTTTTGGAATGCATGTACATCTTATACATGTATTCATAATAAGCATCATCCTTGTATAAAACAGCCAGTTTTGCAAAGACCGGCATTGCCATTTGCAGGGCATCAATCCAGGTCCAGTCGTCTATTTTGCCCGATTTCATCATCAGGTCTATCGATGCTTTGATGTCCTTGATCCTTTCCGGTTGCTGGTCGATGTGATAGAGGTCGAGGTACGTTTGCCCACAGGCCTGATTGTCCGCATTACGGGTGCCAATACCATCTCTAAGACCCCAATTGTGTTTCTCGCCCCATTGCACTGCGTAGTCATAATACTTTGTGTCAGGTTTAACCTGGTATAAGCTCATGAGCCCTTCATAGTACACTGCCCGCGTCCAGATGTTACTTGGCCGTTCCCTATTCGTAATGATAGATTTGCCTGCATCCGGCCATTTATCCATAAAATAAGCGTTGGTTTGTACCAAAGATTTCATCACTTGTTTTTTTGATGGACTTTTCTGTGCAAGGCAGATCTGCATGCCAACTGCCAATAGTGTCAATACAATAACTAGCTTCTTTTTTATCATCATGTTATATGCTATAGTGATTCTAATATTAATCGCTTTGGCTTGAGGTGTCACATCCATAGGATGAGATGAGCGCTTCAGCTTAGGTTACATTTGGTTTAAGTTACTATGATAAGGTTAATTGCTTTAACCGGCAACCTGTAGCATCCTGCTTTAGTTGTTTAAAAATTTGTTCAAAGAACAGGAAGTATTTTCTTTCAGTCCTTCGACGACAGCAGCCGCATTAAATCTCGCGCCTTCAGCGTTCGTATGGGTATGGTCTTTTTCCGTAAAAAATTGGTCAACGCTTTTAGCACCCAGGGCAAGATATTTACTTTTTAATATTTCATTGAGTGGAATAAAAGTGACCTTTTCTGTTGCTGCAACTTCCTTTGCCCATGTGGCATAGTTGTCGTCCACTAATTTAAGCACCGCATTCCTTACCGGGTTGCGAGGCACCGGGGAGCAGACAATGGCCGTTGCCCCTTTGGCTTTTGCCTTCTGAATGAATTTGCGCAGGTACCATCCATAGGTATATACCACTTCCTTCTTTTTGGTTATCGGGTTAAAGATCTCTTTATTTTCAAACCCAATTCCCTTTATTGTGCCACGGGCACGTGCGGTATCGTCGAGCGGACTACCATCATTATGGCCAAATTGCATCATGACAAAATCGCCGGGCTTTAATTTTACCAGCACACTATCCCACAAGCCTTTGCTCTGAAAGGTCCGCGTACTGGTCCCACCCAAGGCCCTGTTTTCCACGTTGATCTTGCGTTGATCAAAGAAACTATGCAAAAAGCTTCCCCAACCCCACAACGCACCATCGCCATTTCCCTTCCCATTTTTCACGGTCGAATCTCCAATCAGGAACAAGGTAGGTTTTTGGCCGACCTTAACTACTGTACATGCTGTAAATACTGCGACCGCAACTGCTAATTTAAGAGCGATCAAGGTTCTTCTTACTTTCATTTTTCGAGAAGTCATTTGTTGAGCAAATATTTATTTAACGGACAATCTTTCACTGTTCTCAATCCCTCAACCAAGGCTAGCGCATTGAATTTTGCGCCCTCCAGATTGGTATGGGTATGGTCTTCCGGGAAAAACGTTTTCACTTTTTCAGGTCCCATCTGATCATATTTATCTGCCACAATTGTGTTCAGGTCTATAAAATAAGCATTTTCTTCATGCGCAACATCATTAGCCCATTGGCCAAAACTTTCAGCTGCGCGGAGTACCTTACCATTATTGAACTGGTTACGGGGAATCATCGAGACAATAATGGGGATGGCTCCCTTGGCTTTAGCTTCGCGAACAAATTTACGTAAGTACCAGCCATAGGTATGCACCGTTTCCTTTTTGCCATCCGGCCAGGTCAGCACTTTTGTTTCTTCACCAGTTCCTTTCAACACGCCGCGCCGCCCTGCTTTTGTGGTATCCGGGACACTACCTTCATTATGGCCAAATTGCATGGTTACAAAGTCGCCCGGCCTAAGTGACTGCAACACGCTCTCCCATCTGCCTTCGGAAAGGAAGGTGCGGGTACTGCGCCCGGCCATTGCCTTATTTTTTACCTGGATCCTGGTGGTATCAAAAAGTTCGGCAACAGGGGTTCCCCAGCCCGAGGTTCCTTTGTTTGCATTGCGGACGGTAGAGTCGCCGATAAGATATAAAACAGGCTTCTCTTTCTTCTTGAAAGCAATGATGCTGGCCGCGACGAACAGGCCCAACAAAATGATTCTTTTATTCATGTCCTTTACTTGTTTGCTTGTTTTACTGCTTGCACTAAGGTGATCGCTGGTTTTGGCGGCGTTTTCATTCCATTCCCAAAATAAAACCCTGGATGAGGAGGTTGATTGTAGCCTACATTTTGCCAGGCTATGCTTAACCTGTACTGTGGATCGTGCATCAGTGTATACGTTCTGTATTTAGCCGGGATAGTGCTGGTATAGATCCGGAGGCTCTGGTTGTCGGACGCCCTGAAGATCACCTCTTCCCGCCAGTCGCCGAAAAGATCGGCACTTAATGCAGGAGTAGATTTTGTGCCATTATTGGATAAACAGCCCTCCGCCGTAAACAAACGTCCTTTCTTGTACTTATCGATATGAATGTCATTCAGCAGTTCGCGCGACAGGTCCGCATCCCACCAGATCAGAAAATTAACAGATCCGGGTTGATCACCAACCCTATTGCCGCTTTGATCAAAAAGCCCATTTGAACCTGACCACCACATTTGTGCACCAATCCGGGTAGCATCAATATTTGCTGCCACTCCCCGGCCAACATCTCCGTCTTCTGCTCCACGCCATAGTATTTCGCCGGTGGCTGCATCGAACACAGCCACTCCAGGCCCTTTTGTATTTTCTTCAATTTCATGAACACCAAAAACCTCTAACCCAGGGCGCTCGGGATCTAAGTCGCTTACGTGCAAAGCATCTCCATGCCGCAAGCCAGTGGTATATAAACCCTTACCATCATCATCGATACACATGGCACCGTAAACAATTTCGTCCTTACCGTCATGGTCTACATCCGCGACAGAAAGGCCATGATTTCCCATTCCTGAATAGGGATTGTTTCCATCTATGGAATCAAAAACCCAACGCGATGTTAGCTTCCCTTCCCGCCAGTCCCAAGCCGCCAAAACGCTGCGTCCGTAATATCCGCGGCACATAATTATACTGGGGTGTACGCCATCGAGGTAAGCAATACATGCCAGGAAACGATCAACGCGGTTACCGCTGCTGTCATTTTCCCCATTGCCACCGGCCCCACCCCATCCGCCAATGTCGCCCCGGCCAGGAATATAGTCTGTACTGGCGAGGGCTGCTCCTGTTCTGCCGTTGAATATGGTAAAGAACTCCGGGCCAGACAGGATCTTACCGTGTTGATTCCGCCAGTCTTTGGAAGCATCACCTATCACTTTTCCTGTACCGTCAACTGTTCCATCGGCCGTTTTACAGGCGAATTCAGCAGTGCCATCGCCGTCCAGGTCATACACCATAAATTGAGTGTAGTGCGCACCTTCCCGTATATTTTTACCCAAGTTAATTTCCCATAGAAACGTGCCGTCAGTTTTATAGGCCTGGAACACGGGCTGGTCTGTCACTCCATTTGAAGAATTGTCGCGACTCTGACCGGTTTGATGCAATACGATATCATATTCCCCGTCTCCATCCAAATCACCGACACCGATATCATTTGGCGTATAGCCTTTGGGTGTTCTTAGTGGTATTTCGAGATATTGCTGTGCAGCAGCGTGCGCAGCAAGTTGAAAAGAAGTACTGGCTGCCTGCTCAATTCCATCAAGAATTGGTTTCACATAATATTCATTTGTTTCCGTTACCGGGGCTGCTGAATCAATATAGTTTGTGCTTTCTGCTAAAGGAGTCTGATTTAACTTCATCGCTTCCTGGTCCCCAGTTTGCCTGTATAAATTAAAGGTAATGTTTTCGGGGTCCGTTCCCAGAAGTCGCCAACCAATATATACAGAATCTGCCGCCTGTCTGACCGCAACAAGGCCCCGGCCCAGGTTTTCCATTTGCCTTTGCGCATACATTTTCTGGCAAACTGAGGCCAAAAGGATTAAAACTATGAATTTGATGGAAGTAGGTGTTAACATATCTGGTTGAGTTGGTCCAGCCTAAATTGGAAATAAAAAAGTAAGCGAGCAACCTGCTCCATCGGTAAAGCGGATTTTCTTTTACGATCAGGCGCCTTAAACCTCTTAGGCAGGATGGGACAGGTTGCATCAGTGCCATATTTAATCTTAGGTTTAATGCTCTTTTAGATCTAACCAAATACAGCTTTCAACAAAATAATAACCACTGCACGAACAATTTAGAAACCAACCAAATAATAACCAACCAAAGAAAGAGCACTGGTGCTCTGGTACAATAAACCAAACTAAATTATGAACATATATTTGAAAATCTCCAGCGACTTACGTTACCTGATGAAGATTACTTTGAGCCATCTTATTCTGTTTTGCGTGTTTACCAGCGCGACCTATGCTGCTACTGCAAAAGCAAAGGAGAGCCTGGACAGCGCAATCATTTCCACAGCAAAAACGGCATTTGCTGATGTAGTTGTTACAGGAACTGTGACTGATGAAAAGGGACTTGGTCTGCCTGGAGTAAGCGTCAAGATCAGCGGGACAACTATAGGCACCACGACAAACGGAGCAGGGAAATTCTCTTTAACGGTGCCCTCTGACCACGCAAACGGAAAGTTGACATTTAATTACATAGGTTTTGAAACGCAGGAAGTAGTCATCGCCGGCAAGATTAGTTTTGAGATCAGATTACTGGAGGAAAAGAAAACATTGACTGAGGTCATTGTAATTGGTTATGGCTCTCAGAAAGCACCCAACGTTACAGGTTCTATTTCCAGGATCACGGCGTCAGCGATCAAAGAAAGACCGATTACAAGGGTTGAGCAAGCACTGCAAGGCCAGATGGCTGGCGTGTCGGTCCGCAGCACTTCCGGTATGCCTGGTAGCGACCTGGTGATCAATGTGCGGGGTGCCGCCTCCTTAACCGGATCAACCACTCCCTTATATGTAGTAGATGGTGTTCCATTGGATAATCTATCGGGGATCAATCCATCGGATATCGAATCTATCGATGTGTTGAAAGATGCTTCATCTGCAGCTATTTATGGCTCCCGTGGTTCAAACGGAGTTGTACTTGTAACAACAAAACGCGGTAAGACCGGCAAACCTGTATTTACAGTTTCGGCGTATACGGCTATGGCCACACCAGAACGCAAAGTTGATGTGATGAGTTCAGAGGAGTGGATCACTTTCAATAAAAAGTGGCTGGACAGGCAATGGGTCAATACCAGCAAATTGGGTGCGGATGTAAGTCAGGCAGACCGTATTGCCTTCGCAAAATCCAGGACCAATGCTGTTTATGATACCCGCGACCAATTGTTGCCCATTCGTGCCACGTATGGAATATATGATCCTTATTGGGGCACCAGCGCAATTGAGCCGATAGACTGGCAGGATGAACTGCTTGGCTCCTCACCTGTTAGTGATCTTCAGTTAAGTGTGTCCGGAGCAACTGATGACATCAATTATTCCATTTCAGGGGGTGCGTACGATCAAAAGGGGATCGTAGTCGGTTCTGCTTACAAACGGTATTCTTTACGGGGAAATGTAGAAGCGAGACTTAGCGACCGTGTGAAATTGGGTTTAAGCCTTGCACCTTCTATTGGAACGATCACCGGATCACAGGTTGATGGGAAAGACAATGCCGTGGCCCGTGGACTCAGTTTGCCGGGATGGGTGCTGGCGGGCAGCGGCAGAATGGCAGGTGCAGACCCTTATAAGTTTTATGATGGCTGGGGACCAGGTGCAAATCAGGTGAGTCCATATGTTCAGGCAGTATACAACGATCGGAACAATGCTGATTTTAGAATGAACACGGCATTGAACACCACTGTTAAAATTATAGAAGGTTTAAATTTGAATGGGCTTTTGGGATGGAACCACAGAAACAATTCACAAAGAACCTATAGCCCAACCTGGATCAAGGGAAACTGGAACACCGCAACTCCGGGCTCCTTATCCAGTTCCAGAAAAACTTCGATGTTTAGCAACAATCTATTATACCAGGGTACGTTAAATTACACCAAAGAGATTGGTCAGCATTCCATTGACGGGTTACTCGGCGCTAGTCAGGAAACCAGTAAGGAAGAAAATAGCGACCAGGGCGCTTCTGGGTTCCCTAATGATAAAACATACGTCTTTGACATCACCAGGGGAACCACGATCAACCAAAACTCCATTTCCGCTTCCAGCTTCGGATTGATCTCCTATTTTGGACGGGTACAATATGCGTATAAAGACCGTTACCTCATTTCGGCGTCCTTACGTCGGGATGGCTCCTCTAAATTTGGACCCAACAATCGATGGGGTACTTTTCCTGCGGTTTCCGCGGGCTGGAAGATCAGTGAAGAAAACTTCGCGAAGCAGCTGGATTGGTTAGGTTCCACAAAAATCAGGGTAAGCTGGGGACAGGCCGGAAACGATAGGATCACAGACGCCAATTTCCTTTCTAACATGGGTGCTTTAAACTATCCGTTCGGAGATTCTCAGGCGCTAAATAATGGCTTCGTAGTAGGCAATATTGCCAATTCTAACCTACGCTGGGAAAAAACAGACAGTTACAATCTAGGTTTGGACCTTGGCTTGTTTCAGGACAGGATAACCCTCTCTGCTGATTACTATATTAAAAAAACAACAGATCTGTTGTTACTGGCACCGGTGTCACTGACAACCGGTTTCAACAGCATGATCGACAATATTGGAAATGTTAAGAATAAAGGACTGGACTTACAGGTAAATACCATTAACGTAGTGGCCCCGTTGAGGTGGACGACCTCTTTCAACGTTTCTGTGGTGCGGAATGAAATTACCGCGCTTACCAATGCCAATGCTGACATTAAACAAGGACAAGGGAATACCATCATTCAACGTGTTGGCTCGCCGATAAATTCCTACTTCCTGCTGGATGCTGTCGGCGTTCTACGCCAGGCTGATTTTAGCCAGGACGCAGCCGGCAATTACACCATTGCGAAAGTCCCGATCTACTCCGGACAGAAACCCGGCGACACCAAATACCGCGATGCGACCGGTGATGGAAAAATTGACGCCAACGATTATGTAGTTGCAGGAAATTACCAGCCTAAATTTGAATGGGGTATGACAAACTCCTTCTTTTACAAAAACTGGGATCTTTCTGTGTTGGTTCAGGGCCGTGTTGGGGGCGACTTGCTTTCCATCGGTTCACGTGGATGGAACAGGGCAACCAATGACACCCGCTGGAGTTATATGGAGAGTTGGGTGAACAACGCCTACTGGTCTGAAGCTGAG
>JAPSHM010000305.1 GCA_031179845.1 Pedobacter sp. | reverse complement strand
AATGTCCTGGTCGTCTTCGGCTATATAGATTCTTTTTTTCATTTCAATTCTTTGCTGATATCAACAGCATTTGAAAAGAATTGTTTGTCATTGCCAAGCGATCGTTTACAAATTATTGCTTATCAGCTACATGATCATAGAACTTTCTACCGAAACCAATTGTTATCCCGAAAAATCACATGAGATGATAATCGATCTAGAGAAACAAGGATATCCATTTGGAACAAATATTCATTTTGCATATCACCTCAATGCAGAACAGTTTCTTTTTATCCATCCGGGTCTAACCTGGGTAATTGCGTCAATACCCCAAGCGTCAGTACCCCAAGCATCAGTACCCCAAGCATCAGAACTTACTTCATTGATCGATAAAATACATGCTGATGATCTACCTATATTAAAAGATGCCCTAAAAGTGGTTGAAGCCGGTAAATTTCAGGGCAGTCTCAAATTCAAGCTGCAAAATTCCGGAGAAATACGCTGGTTGCAGGTCATTCCGTTTCTGGGGAGCCACAACGCCGAAGGAATCATTTTAGGTAATGTGATCGATATCACTGATGAAGTGGTCAATAACGAATCCTCAAACAAATATACCAATAAGAAGGACTCGATATTATACATGCTTATACACGACCTTCGTGGCCCCCTCAATATGGCTAAATCCGTCATCGGCATTGTGGACATTGAGGTGTCTAATGCTGAGCTCTTCAAAAAGATCCAATATATTAAAACGATCATACAACAAGCAATTGAACTGATCAATAACCTGATCAGCCGCGAGTTTATGGAGACAGCCGAAATTAACCTGGTGAAAAAAAGAGTGGATGTTGTCCAAAAATTAAGCGAATATATAGAAGAGTGCAGGCGCTCGGCAGCGCTTGCCGAGCGCAGTTTCATCTTCTCCTACTCAGCAGAAAAGATTTTCATCGATCTGGACGTCTCCAAGTTCATGCAAGTGGTTAACAACCTGATCAGCAACTCCATGAAATTTACCAGGCCCGGTGGAACCATCTCCATTAACATTACCGAGAAAGATACCTATATCCGTTTTGAATTTGCAGACGATGGCATTGGCATTTCAAAAGAGGATCTGAACAGAATATTTGATAAGTTCACAAGTGCGAGCCGGCCTGGATTGAGCGGTGAACCGACATTAGGGTTGGGGTTATCCATTGTAAAAACGATCATCGAGTGGCATGGCGGGAAAATATGGTGCGAAAGTGAAGAAGGAAAGGGCACAACTTTTTTTGTCGACCTGCCTAAACAATCACCGGCAAAGTAAACCAAGCCTGTCCACAAGCGCTTAGCTAGAAAGGCAAGGCTTCGGATGTTCCAAACATTTCTCAATATGAAATAGCAGGCTATCCAAATCAAATGGCTTGGCAATGAAAGCATCGCAGCCATAGTCTCCAAGCGACAATAGCACCTTTGGGTAAGCAGAGAAAATAATAACAGGGATCTGGCAGGTTGATCTGTTTCGTTTGATCTGACTGCAAAGTTCCCCGCCGTTCACAAAAGGAAGCAGATAATCAAGTAGCACCAGATCAGGCTGAAAATCTGCGATAACAGGAAGAATGTTCTCCACTGTATTTATAGCCTTTACTTGATAACCCACCTCATTAAAAAGTTCTTCAAGAACTTCAACCAAGGCACTGTCGTCATCCACGATAAGTAGCTTGGTGACCTGGAATTGACCACTGTAATTGTCCGGGGACACAGGTTCTTTCAATAGTTCTTTCATAGTAGTAATCGTGAGTAAAATTAAGCATATTTCAATTATTGTCAGATAAATTTATACTCGAAATAGTGGTGTGAAATACCCATTTAACAAGGTGATCCTCAACAAAAAAATAAAAGAAAAAATCGTAGTGAACGCTGTTGAAATGAAGGCTTTATACCTTGTGAAAATCTTTTCCCAAAGCTTCGTTACTCCTCAATTAAATTCCCCTATCCCGATCAGGCCTGCGTGGAGCAGTGCAGCAGCCCAATCCACACGTAAAACATCGTTTTGCCCTTTAGTTTAGCGCATTAAAACTATGGTTAATAATATATAGCGTGCCTTATTTATTCCATTTCAACTGTTCCGGGAAATTTAATACCCAATTTGTTTACCAACCGTAACACATACATTATGCCAAATTAAGGAACTTTTTTTGACGTCTTTTTGGCCTCTTTTGTGGGGAAAACTTTTGACTCGTTCAGGCTGTATATAGGGACATGAAAAGCTTGATCAATAAGGGAATGGATTACAATATTTTCTCCGGAACACTGAATGACTTGCAATTAACTGGCAAAACAGTCGTCACCACCATCAATCAATATTCGTTTTGTATGGCGGAACAGGATGCAAGTTTTAAACGGGCATTGAAAGAATCAGATGTCCTGCTTCCGGATGGTGATGGTGTTGTATTCGCAGAAAGACTGCTAACCGGAAAAAAACTAAAAAAGATATCCGGAACGGATATCCACCTTCATTTATTGGCCATCCTGAACAAGGATAAAGGACGGTGTTTCTATCTCGGGTCAGCCCCCGGCACACTCCGCAAGATCGCCGAAAAGCTGAATAGGGAATATGAACATATAGAACCTGCGTTTCACGCACCCCCATTTAAGTCGTCATTTACAGCGGAAGACAATGAAAAGATGATTGAGATCATCAATGCGTTTCAACCCGATGTGCTATTTATTGGCCTTAGCGCTCCCAAGCAAGAAAAATGGGCGATTGAACATAAACATCAACTCAACGTTAAAGTCATTTGCTGCATTGGTGCTGTATTTGATTTCTATGCTGAAACCATTAAGCGCCCAAGTCAACTCATGGTGAATATGCACCTGGAATGGCTGGGCAGGTTTTTCAGCGAGCCGAGGAGATTGTGGCGCCGCTACTTTTACTATGGACCTATCTACCTGTTCTTTATCATGAAAAAGCGGTTTTATACAAAATAAGCTAAAACCAAAAAGAAATCCATTATGAGTCATAGGTACACGAATATATATAGGATTTTTTTCCTGCTCACGGATCTTATTGCATTGAACCTCGTCCTGCTGGTGTTGCTCTCAAGATTAGCCGATCATAGCAATCTGGCATTGAAGAGCTACATCATCCTTAACCTGTCCTGCAATATTTTCTGGCTGATCAGCTCCTATCTTACAGCGGCCTACATCATCTATAAGAACCTGAATATCCGGCAACTGTGCAGACGAACAACAATCTCTTTCATCCTGTTTTGTTCGGCGATCGTATTGTTCAGTTTGTTGTCGAACGCTCAGTTCGACCTGTTTTTGATCGCTTGTATCATTGGCGGTTTTGGGGCATGCTTGCTGATCAGCCGATTAACGCTTATCTCCTACGTGTTATACACGCGGACCAATCGTAAATTTGATCAGAAGGTAGTGATCATTGGCTGTAATGAAACGTCCAGATCGTTAACCGGTCTCTTGTACTCCAGTCAACGGGCCATTCGATTTCAAGGTTATTTCGATTATACCGGCACAGATCCCGAACGTCAAGACTTCCTTTACCTGGGCGATGTTAAGGATTGCCTGGGCTATGCCATTAACAACAACGTCAATCTGATCTATTGCACCTTATCTCCTGAAGACTCTTCCGAACTTTATAAACTTGCTGAAGAAGCAGAAAAAAATTTCATCAAATTCTGGTTCGTTCCGAACCTGCACAACTTCATCCAAAGGAAATTCTATATAGATTTTATAGACCAGATGCCTATTCTATCGTTACGCGCCAAGCCTATGGAAGATGAAACCGCACAAGTAAAAAAACGCCTTTTTGACATTATTGTAAGCAGCGTAATTTTATTGATGTTGCTATCCTGGTTGCTGCCCATATTAGCAATTCTGATCAGACTGGACTCTAAGGGTCCAGTGTTCTTTTCCCAAAAGAGAACAGGAAAGAACAATAAGGAATTTACCTGTCTGAAGTTGCGAAGCCTGAAAACCCATGATCATCCTGATCATGCGGCTGAACAGGTCACCGAAAATGATCACCGGCTAACCAAGGTCGGAAAATTTTTGCGCAGGTCGAATTTAGATGAACTGCCTCAATTTTTTAACGTTTTAATGGGAGATATGTCGATTGTCGGTGCACGGCCCCACATGCTCAAGCACACGATAGACTTTGCGAATATGGACGACCGCTATATGATCCGTCATTTATGTAAGCCTGGAGTGACCGGCTGGGCACAGGTAAACGGTTACCGGGGAGAGATTAAAAAGATCGGCCAACTGAGGAAACGGATTGATTATGATACCTGGTATATTGAAAACTGGAATCTCCTTCTGGATATCAAGATTATCCTTTCTACGATATATTTAACGATTAAGGGCGACAAGAATGCCTATTGATCGCCTCTCTGTAAATTGCCTGAAGTTGTGACGCATTATCGGCCGGTGTATAATATCTATGATGGGTATCCTGCGCATTTCTTTCGTAATTTTTTTTTTCAACAGCACTCAGCGCATGGTAGAACCATACTTTTTCGCTCAGATCACGGTCACATCCCACTTTGAACGTAAGCCCGTTAAACTCATTCCTGACCAAATATTCGATGTTACCGAGTGCTGAAGCGATCACAGGCACCGACTGTGCAAATGCTTCAATCACCACCATTCCAAAGGTTTCATACCAAAGCGAAGGAAAAATTAGCGCGATGCTATGATCCAACAAATCCCTGACCTCCTCTTTTGTTCGTCGCCCAAGATAAGTGATGTTTGGATACAATCCGCAGTATTGTTGCACCAGAGCTTCCAGTGGGCCGGCACCCACGATTCTTAGGAGCAAACCGTTGTTAGCAAATGCAGCTAACAGGACCCTCAGCCCTTTTTCCTCCGTTAATCTTCCTACATAAAGGTAGAAA
>JAPSHM010000304.1 GCA_031179845.1 Pedobacter sp. | reverse complement strand
ACACCCTCCATTAAAGGATCAATTGATTTCCATTGATTTGAACCAACCCTGCCGACATAATGTCCATCATTTTCATCGGCTATTAAGGTAAATGAGTTTGCAGCTAAAGCAGTAGTAGCTGCTATCAAGCCAAAAATTAGTTTTTTCATATAAGAAGTTAGATATAGGGGTTGTTCTATGGTGATGTTTGCCAAATCTAAAGGACATTTGATGTTTTTTTTGTCCCTTTTGGAACATTGGGATGTTCCAAAAGGGACAATATTTTTCTTTTTTCTCATAGGAGTAACTTTTTTCTTTAAATTCTGTTCGTAAATATAGCTCTTTGTCTTATGCGATTCATTCGGGTTACCCGGTATTTTTAATAACATTTGTTTGGCTCAGCGGCTTTTACGACAAATACAATCGGAAATCCGTTTTTGTTTGTTATTTTCCAATGATTTGTTTCTCAGTTAACTGATTTGTAAATATTTTGAGTGTAAAACATAATATAGGAATGTGAATGTTTTTTGTGTATTTCTTTACGTTGGGTGATAAATAAGTGGCAAGCATAAGTAGTCATAGAAATAGATAATATATAATTCATTATTCAGCTTATCTATTATACTTTATGAACGTGAGCACGCTGTATCAATCATAATCGACGACTATATTGCTCAAAACACTACGTTTGATTCAAAATAGCCTCTGTTTCGATAAAAACATCCTTTCTTGTCTAAAAACTTTTTTTCAATATTTGACATGTATGAACAGAAGTTTAATTAAATTCATATCAAATAGACAAGTTTTAGGCTGCAAATGGGGATAGCTAAATGCCAATTATTGTCTAACGCTCACCTTCATGTTGTCTTGGAGGCGAATGACTATGCGAAGTTTTCTGCGTTCTGCAGGAAGATTTCGATCAGCTACTCAGATCAACATTTGTGTTCGTCAAGGCAGCTCCCATATCAGCATTTAAAACCTTTCAAATTAGACCCGGTTGCTTCAGGTCGCCAGTTCCAAAATAATGTGAACAAAGATATTAGGCAGCCTATAATGTGTTTTGGCGTAACAACTGCCCGAGACAAAAAACAAAGAAGAAAACATGACTTATTACAAAAAATTTTCTGATTCAGAGTTGGTAGACTTATTACGGCAGGGGGACAATTGTGCTTTTATAGAAATCTTTGACCGTTATTACGTTTTATTGTTTTCATTCACATGTAGACGGTTAAATGATAAGGAACTATCGAAAGACTTGATCCATGATGCATTTGCCGACATATGGGAAAAGCGTGAAACGGTTAACATTCCAGGGGAGTTAGGAGCGTTTCTATTTACAGTAGTTAAGAATCGAATTCTCGACGCCTATAAGCACCAAAAGGTAACTCAGAAATACGTAGAGAATTTTCAGCATTTTCTGGACAATAATCAAGACGCAACAGATTACCGCGTTCGCCATAATGACCTGTTGGCATTGATTGAAAAAGAAATTGCTGCTCTACCCGAAAAAATGCGAGTAGTATTTGAATTGAGCCGTAAAGAAATCATGAACCGAAAGGAAATCTCAGAACACTTAGGTCTTCCGGAAAATACAGTTAAAACTAATATGCACCGTGCATTGAAGATCTTGCGGAGAAGGTTGGGATACTGTTCTTTTGTTTCGATTTGTTGGTCTCTGTTACATTAGTTCGTCTAAATGATTTTATACTATTTTAATATTAGTTTAACTTTTTTGAACCCTGTAAACTTGTAAAGTCGTATAACATATTATACAAACAAAGTCAAGATGTCACAATTCAGTGAACATAGGATTATCCAACAATATCAGGCTGGTGAATGTACACCGGAGGAAGAGATCATGATCGAAGCTTATATCATTTTTATTGGTACAACATCTCAGAATCTGCGGGCCATGCGGTCTGATTTGGATGAATTGCATCTAAGGACCGTCGGCCCACTCGTTGTTCGCATCAAAACAAGAGAGTCTGTACGGCTTGTCAAAATTGGTGTAGTAGCCTCCTCCATTTCAATTTTAATGGGTTTGGGTGCCTTGTTCCTTGCTTTGAGTAAGGATAATCTGCAGATAGCATATATAAATGATGTAGATTCTGGTTCGGATAAAGCCACCTTGACGCTTGCAGATGGAACAAGGATAAATTTAAGTCATGCAAAAAACGGCTCATTGCTTAAACAGTCAGGGATTCAAATTGTAAAAACGGAAGATGGTACGCTGGTCTACAAAGTAGCGGCGCCAAAATCAAATATCTCAGCTTACAATACCATTACTACCCCTAAAGGTGGTCAGTATAAAATCATACTACCGGATGGCACAAAGGTATGGCTCAACTCCGCTTCCAGTTTGTCTTATCATACTTCTTCAAATGACATTAGGGGTTATCGAAAAGTAAGACTAATTGGTGAGGCCTATTTTGAGGTTGCAAAATCAGATAGAAAGCCGTTCATTGTAAAAACCCACAAACAAGAAATAATAGTGTTAGGTACGCAGTTTAACGTTAACTGCTATAAAGATGAACCAAACACCAAGACAACGCTACTTGAAGGTGCTATACGCATTTCATCTCCTCATGGCAAAATAGGCAAGACAATACTCAAACCGGGCGATCAAGCTATAAATAACGGCGATGAAATCAGAGCTGAAAGGATCGACACCAGTTTGGCCATCGCGTGGAAAAATCAGGAATTTGTGTTCCAAAATGAAAGCCTCGAAAGCATTATGCGAAAAGTAGGGAGGTGGTATAACGTAGAGATCGTTTATGAAAATAATGAAGTAGCTAAGGAACTGTTTGGGGGAACGATTTCCAGATATGATAAGATCTCTAAAGCACTGCGTGCGTTGGAAAACACCGGCGATGTAAGGTTTAGAATTCAAGATCGAAAGATTCTGATCACGAAATAATGAAGGTCTTACCTTCTTGCTGCGTTCTTATAGGGAGAACTGGCTATAAACAACCAAGATAAATACGCTCTAGTCTGAGGCATTTCCTTGGAGAGTGAGAGGATTGGAAAAAAATAATATTAACTAAATATCATATAACCATACTAATTAATATACATGAAGAGATTTTTACGAAAGAGAGACTAGAGCCAGGATTAAGCTGTTTAGCAGAACAGCAAAAAAGACCAGAAGTGATTGCAACACAACTGGCCGAAATCTGCCAAAAAGATAATTGGGAAACTATCAACTAAACAGACAAACAAACTTAGGCATTATTGCTCATTATAGCAATATAAATGGTCACTCATTTAGCCGCTAAGACTTTGTCGTAAACTAAATGAAATGAAAAGTTATATTAACAAACCTGATATCCTTAAACGGTATACCAATAACATCCTGCTCATAATTCGCATAACCACCGTCATTCTTATGGTCAGCATGTTTCAGGTAAGTGCCTCTAGTGTGGCGAAAGAGGTTAACTATGTCAGAGCGGAAGCCTCACTGATTCAGATATTTAATGAAATCAAGAATCAGACTGGGTATAGCGTTATATGGAGTGAAACGAAGATTGACGTTACAACTACGATAGATGCAAATTTTAAGAAAGCCACTATTCAGGATGTTCTGAATAAGTGTATAGGTAACTTCTCCCTGTCTTATTTGATAGATGATAAAATGGTAATGATAAAAGAGGACAAGCTTTCATTTCGTGAAAAGCTTGCTAATTTGTTTAGTTCTATCGATGTGAAGGGAAGAGTGGTTGATGAGAATAATGCACCACTAGTGGGAGCGGTTGTAAAAGTTAAAGGAACACAACAGGCGATATCAACGAATGACAATGGAGAGTTCGTACTAAATAATGTAAATGAATCGTCTATTTTAGCCATTTCTCACATGGGCTATGAGCCTCAGGAAATACCAGCTTCAAAACATATAGGCACCGTCAGGCTCCAGTTAAAAACAGATAAATTAGAAGAGGTAGAAATAGTAAGTACAGGATATCAAGATATACCGAAGGAGAGAGCGACGGGAAGTTTTACACAAATCAACAATGAAACGCTAAACCGAAATGTTGGTACTAATATTTTAGATCGGTTGGAAGGTGTCGCAAGTGGGTTAATTTTAAATCGGGGATTAGGTTCCATTTCTAACACGGCTTCGACTTCAAAAATATCAATTAGGGGAAGAAGTACTTTATTTGCGAATGCAGAACCATTAATAGTTTTGGATGGATTTCCATACGATGGCAACATAGATCAAATTAACCCTGCTGATATCAGTACAATCACTATGCTAAAAGATGCTGCTGCAGCATCTATCTGGGGAAGTAAATCGGGGAATGGTGTGATTGTTATTAATACAAAAAGAGGCTATAATAGCCAGAAATTAACTTTGGAATTAACTTCAACACTTACTATTGGTAATAGGCAAAACTTGAATTATCTTCCGCAGATTTCATCATCCGATTATATCGATCTGGAGCAATATCTGTTTGGTAAAGGAAATTTTGATTATGCGATTAGCACCAATTATATGCCAATTTCTTCTGCAGTAGAAATTATGAACGCCAAAAGAAAAGGTGAAATTTCTCAAATTGATTCAATCAATCAAATAAATACCCTAAAGCAGTTTGATATTCGTTCTGATCTTCAAAGTTATATCAACAGACCTAACATTTATCAGCAGTATCAAATGAACGTAAGTGGTGGTAGCGATTTTAGTCGTTTTTATATTTCAGGGGGGTACGACAGAAATCAGGAGAATAAAGTAGGTCATAATTATGATAGAATGAATTTGAGAGCTAATAATACCATCTCAGTAATCAAAAACAAGCTAGATTTAACGGGAGATGTAGCCTTTTCAACGAGTAACACTAAATCTATAGCCAACAACTTTAATCCCTATCGTCCTTATGATAGGATGGCTGATGAACATGGAAACTCTCTT
>JAPSHM010000303.1 GCA_031179845.1 Pedobacter sp. | reverse complement strand
AGTCAAATCAACTGAAGGAGGTGCAGATTAAAAGTTTAAAGATGAGCAGGCGCCAAACCTCGGCTACGCCGCTGCAAATCTTATCTGGAGAAGAGCTGCATAAGCTGAATAGCTTATCTGTCGCAGATGCGGTGCGCTTTTTCTCTGGAGTTCAGTTGAAAGACTATGGGGGCGTTGGCGGATTAAAAACGATAAATGTACGCAGTATGGGCAGTAACCATACCGCTGTATTCTATGATGGTGTACCATTGGGAAATGCTCAGAATGGACAGGTAGACCTTGGCAAGTTTTCTTTGGACAATATTGAAGAGATTGAACTGTACAATGGTCAAAAAAGTATAATATTTCAATCGGCCAGGGGATTCGCTTCAGGAAGCTCCCTTTACCTCAAAACGAAGCGGCCCGACTTCTCAGACGGCAACACGCAAAAAGTATCTTATTCGTTAAAGGGCGGGTCATTCGGACTGATCAACCCCGCCATCTTGTTGCAAAGCAAGATTTCGGAGCGGATATCAACTTCTTTCAGTGCAGGATACAAAAATGCGGATGGGCGTTATCAATTTAGGTCGAGAAATGGTGTATATGATACGACAGCGGTAAGAGAAGATGCGGATATCGAGACGATGAGACTGGAGCTGGGAATAAATGGCATTATGGCCGACAGCAGCAGGTGGAACTTAAGAATTTACGGCTATAAGGATGAGCAGGGCATACCTGGGGCAGTTGTAAATAATGTCTGGAGATTTTCTCAACGGCAGTGGAATCAGAACTTCTTCGCACAAGGGCATTATGAGAAGGAAATTGGCTTTTACAGCCTGATGCTTGCAGCGAAGTATGCGAACGACCAAAAGCGGTACTTGAATCCGGATATTATAACTACAGACGGCTTTCTTGAAAGCAAGTTTCATGAACAGGAAGGTTATTTCTCCCTGGCAAACAAGATTAAGATCAATGCCAATTGGGATGCGGTGTTATCTGCTGATTACCAGATTAATAATTTGAATTCTAACCTATATAGGTTTGCTTATCCGACAAGAAGTGTGCTGCTTACGGCACTTGCTACACAATTTCATTTCAGCAGAATTGACATTCAGGCTAACCTGCTGAGAACTTTTGTTAAGGATGAGGTTAAAAGCGGCCCTGCGTTGAAAAACCAAAACGAAATTACGCCATCTGTTATGCTTTCCTGGCAACCTTTTGATACAAAGGAATTTCGGCTGCGCTCCTTCTATAAGCATATTTTTAGGATGCCAACACTCATTGACCTATATTTCACTTTTTATGGGAATAGATCAATTGAACCTGAATATACCAAGCAATACGATTTCGGCTTCACTTATATAAAAGGTTATGATCACCAAGCCCTTAGCCAGATCTCTGTTCAGTCCGATATTTACTTTAACGAAGTAGAAAATAAAATAGTTGCGATACCTGGAAATTCTGGAATCTGGAGTGTCCAAAATTTGGGTCTTGTAGAAATTAAAGGCCTAGATGTCAATGTGCAGTCGGCCTGGCAATTTACTAACAAAGTAAATTTCACAGCAGGCATTACTTATACCTACCAACAAGCCTTTGATGTTGAGCGAACTTCTCAAAGCTATAGAGATAGGATTCCGTATACACCGGTTCACAGTGGTTCGTTTCTTGCAAGTGCATCTTATAGAAAGCTATCGATGAATTACAGTTTCATTTATGTTGGAGAACGCTATGATCAAAGTACTAATAGTGTATTTAATTACCTACAGCCCTGGTATACGCACGATCTTGCTTTCCACTACAACGATCTCGTATTCAAAAAAAAATTCAGACTAACTGCGGAAATAAACAACCTGTTAAACCAGGATTATGAAGTGGTTACGAATTATCCGATGCCTGGCCGGTATTATCGTTTCACATTAGCTTTTAACTATTGATCAATATGGAAACTACAGTAAATAAAATAGTCAAGTTGCTCGTGATGTTTATCCTTTTTGGGTTGAGTGTAGCTTGCAGAAAAGACCTTAACCCAATTCCCGAACAGCAGCAAGAAGTTCTTCCAACAGATTCTACGACTTTGGTCAGCGGCTTTTATGTGGTAAATGAGGGCAATATGAACATGAATAAAGCTTCACTGGATTACATGGATTATACGACAGGTATTTACCGAAGGAATATTTACAATCAAGCCAATCCAGAAGTAGTAAAAGGATTGGGAGATGTTGCCAACGACATTGGGGTATATGGTTCCAAGTTGTATGTTGTCGTTAACATCTCCAATAAAATTGAGGTGCTTGATGTTAAAACCTGCAAAAGGATCAGTCAGATCAACATCACCAACTGCAGGTACATCACTTTTAGTGGGGGCAAGGCGTTTGTTAGTGCTTACCTGGGCAAGGTGGGCGACCCAAAAGCGGCAAATGGCATTGTTGCAGAAATCGATACCGTAACGTTGAGGGAAACTAGAAGGGTAGAAGTAGGCAGACAGCCGGAGGAGATGGCCATCGTTGGAGATAAATTATATGTTACAAATTAAGGTGGATATAGTCCGAAAAGGTATGAACGGACGGTTTCGGTAATTGACATGATCTCGTTTAAAGAAATTAAACGAATCGATGTAGCTATCAACTTACATCGATTAAAGGCAGATCAATATGGTGATCTTTATGTCACGTCAAGAGGTAATTATTATGATATTGGTTCAAAGCTTTTTGTAATTGATACCAAAACCGACCTGGTAAAAAAGTCGTTTGATATCCCAGTCAGTAACTTAACGATCGACGGGAACATCGCTTACTTTTTCAGCACCGAATTTAGTTACAATACAGGAAAGAACACCACCTCCTATGGCATGCTAAATGTTAAGGACGAGTTGATACTGGATAAAAGGTTTATTACCGATGGTACAGACCAGTCAATTACTGTTCCATACGGGATAGCGGTTCACCAGATCACCAAAGAAGTATTAGTTACAGATGCCGGAAACTATGTTTCTCCCGGTACATTGTACTGCTTTGACGTTGATGGGAAAAAGAAGTGGTCGGTCAAAACAGGTGACATACCTGCACATTTTGCATTTATTCATAGATAAATATGCTAATTATATGAAATTAAACCAACACATCGCATTCGCTGCATTGCTTGCTTTTCCTTTGAGCATGCTTTCGTGTAAAAAGGAAAAAGTGGGAATCCAGTATGTTCCACGACCGGTAACCTCCGGCAGCAGTCAATACATTTATCAAATTTTTGAATATGTGCCAGCTCCAGGCCAATATATCAACACCGACCTTGGAAATTTGGCCGCTGCAAAAGGTCTTGTGGGAAAAGCGAATGAAGGGCTGCTTTCACTTGGTGGTTTTGGTGGCTACCTGATATTTGGTTTTGATCATTCTATTGAAAATAAAGAGGGTGCAGACATTGGAATTTTTGGTAATCCATTAATTGGAGAGGGGATGGAATGGTCTGAACCCGGAATTGTGATGGTGATGCAAGACAGCAATGGCAATGGATTGCCGGATGATGGGGAATGGCTGGAACTTGCTGGAAGTGAATTTCGGAAGCCTGAAACCATTAAAAAATATACCATCACCTATTACAATCCTAAAAATCTAACCGATGATATTTTATGGAAAGACAATCAAGGAAAGCAGGGGCACATACTGAGAAATGTTTTTCATGGACAAGCCTATTATCCTTCATGGACCACTAATCAGAATGAAATTAGCTTTACGGGGACATTGGCAAAAAGTACGTTGACTGAGGCAGATATCATTACCAATAAGCCTTATGCCTGGGGATATTCAGATAACGGATCTGAAGATTATAAGTTGTTGATGGAAACAAATGGAGTTGCGTATAATGCTTTCGACCTATCCTGGGCAGTTGACGCTACAGGCAAGCCTGTAGCTATAGATTATATCGACTTTGTGAAGGTATACACCGGGCAAAATTCAAACGGCAACCTCTATGAGCCGGATACAGAAAATGAGGCGTCCAGACGGTTAGGAGAAATTTCGACAGAAATCGGCGGGGCAGTTGACATTAGTCTATATCTGACTAAATAAGATTATCAGGAAATTGAATACAACAAACGAAGCGCTTTCATAATGAAATGCAAACAATAAAATTTTATATATGATGAACAATTTACGAATTAAAAATTGGCCACTAGTTGCTTTGGCGGCAGTTGCGCTAACATTTGGTGCCTGTAAGAAGGACGAAATGCCAGCAGTTGAGCCTCAACCCAATGAGACCGTTGGCGTATATGTGTTATGTGAAGGGCCATTTGGTCAATCCAACAAGAGTACGATCACTTATTACGATTTCGCTACAAAAGTATTAGAAACGGACTATTTTAAAAAACAGAATGGCACTGACCTTGGCACGGGTGCCAATGATCTAAAACAATATGGAAGCAAAATGTATTGTGTGGTTACTGGTACAGATTATGCCAGTAGGGATTCTTATGTTGAAGTGATCAATATTTCGACTGGGAAATCTTTGAAGCGCATTCCTTTCTTCGATACAAATTCAGGTTTTCTTCCACGATTCATCACTTTCTATAAGAACAAGGCCTATGTTTCATCTTATGACGGTTACCTCACGAGAATAGATACAGCGAGTTTGGCGATTGAGACGAGGATCAAGGTAGGTGGTGCATTGGAGCAGCTTGCGACTGTAAACGGCAAAATGTATGTTACGAATTCTGACCGATTCCCGTACGCAACAGAAAACAATTCTGCTGTATCTGTTATAGACTTGAACACTTTCAGTAAAATAAAAGATATTGCAGTCGGTTTAAATCCTACAAAAATATCGGCAACGAGTACAGGCGACTTATATGTAATTACCAGAGGGGATTACAATGATATTAAGCCGTCATTTGACAAGCTGAGCAGTGTTAACGACATTAAAACTGGAACAGAT
>JAPSHM010000302.1 GCA_031179845.1 Pedobacter sp. | reverse complement strand
TTTTCTACAGTGGTGTCTCCAAGTCCCCTTTTTGGATAATTGATCACCCGCTTAATCGCTTCTTCGTCGGCCGGATTAAACGTTAAACGGAAATAGGCAATGAGATCTTTGATCTCTTTACGTTGATAGAAAGATAGGCCGCCATAGATTTTATACGGTATATTCAGCTTTCGTAACGCTTCCTCCATGGCCCTGGACTGCGCATTGGTTCTATAAAGTATAGCGAAGTCAGTGTAATTATATCCTTTGGTCGTGCGTTCTTGTAAGATCGCATCTGCTACCATCTTACCCTCTTCGTTGTCCGTGAATGCACGCTGTACTTTAATCCTATCACCTTCCTCATTGTCTGAGAATACATTTTTCTCCAACTGGTTCTTGTTATTGGCGATGATGCTATTGGCCACTTCAACAATGTTTTGGGTGGAGCGGTAATTCTGTTCCAGTTTATACACTTGCAGATCAGGATAATCACGCTCAAAATTCAGGATATTTTGGATGTTTGCTCCCCTAAAGGCATAGATACTTTGTGCATCATCACCCACCACACAAATATTCTGGTAGGCAGCTGCAAGCTTTTTAACGATCGTGTACTGAGAAAAATTCGTATCCTGGTACTCATCCACCATCAGGTATTTAAATTTCTGTTGGTATTTGTTCAGTACATCCGGATGCGTTTTTAACAACACGTTGGTTTTAAACAATAAATCATCGAAATCCATAGCACCGGCTTTAAAACAGCGCTTGGTATAGGTTTCATAGATTACGCCGATCAAAGGGCGTTTATTACTGATGTCTTCAGCCTGTATCTCTGCATTTTCCATGTATTCGGAGTGAGAAACCAGGTTGTTTTTTGCAGAAGAAATGCGATTATATACAAAGTTTGCATTGTATAATTTATCATCGAGCTGTAATTCTCTTAAAATAGAGCGGATGAGGCTTTTACTGTCGTCCGTATCATATATAGTGAAATTAGAAGGGTATCCGATCTTTTCGGCTTCAACCCTCAATATTTTCGCAAACACAGAGTGAAAAGTGCCCATCCAAATGTTCTTAGCTTCTGAACCTACCACTTTCATGATGCGTTCACGCATATCTTTCGATGCTTTATTGGTAAAAGTAAGCACCAAAATATTGAACGGATCAACTCCTTTCTGTATCAAATGTGCCACTCTGTAGGTGATCACCCTCGTTTTTCCGGAGCCCGCTCCCGCAACGATCATTGCTGGTCCCTGAGTGTTCTCTACTGCTGCGCGTTGTTGGGGGTTTAAACCTTCTAAATAATCCAAAATCCGTTCCTGCTGTTATGTATCCTATGAATGGTGTATACCATTTTATGCAAATTTAAGAAATTCTCCGCGTTTACGGGAATGTGTTAATAAAATACTAAGCAAAATGGTCACTCAATTCCAATCTTTGCTGGAGCACTCAACCTGGTACATCCAAAAATTAACCATATGTTTGATGAGTTGATAGTGCCCAAATTTAAAATGAAGAGCGCCAGCGGCAGTGTGTAGGGTGACATGCCCAACATCTGCCTTTTTATGCCATATGTATTGTTGAACCGTGATGGCCTGAATTTTATGGGGTTCGATAATCTCAAAACTGATATCCCAGATACCGCTCTGCTTAATGATAAAGCTATCGTTAACATACAACCGGTGCCTTTTATACTCGAAGTATAGCATGGTTGCAACGACACCTGCATAGGGAAGAATCCATGGGAAATACGGGCGCAGTGGTGGATAGAAGTGCAAACCTGCCCAGAAGATAATTGCGATTGGAGCAACGATCCATCGGATCATTTGCAATAGAATAAATCTGTAATCAGGCTGCAATGCTTGTCCGGTTTCTGGGACTTGCTGATAGATCATTTTTAACAGTTCATCCCGTTCTCTTTGATCACATCCAGGAATTTCTATATCCGTCTTCACATGCTCTTCCCGATCTGCAGCATCATAGGCAGCCTGTTTTATCTTAACGTTTAGGAGATTAAACTTCTTTTGAAAATAGTTTTGATTGATGGAACTGAGCTGGACCTTATTGGGATTCACCAATGTATTTACTTTGGTGAACAGCCCGGCACTGATCGCCAAGGCATCTTTTTGCCTTAAAACCCTAAAATTGAAGTACTTCAACATTGTTCTGACAATGTTGGTGGCCAGGATGATCATTAAACCTAGAACAATCAAGATACAAACTCCAAAAAAGCTGATGCCGCTTTCCAACAGCTTGTCAACACCCGTATCTTCAATCTTGAAAGCATTGGTGTAATCTTTGAAAAGCTGGACCAAACCCAGGATGAAACCGCCCAGCATGACAAAACTTGGCCCATAATTCGTGGTAATACCAACTTTAAATAGGGTAGACGGACTTAAACTCAATAAGAGTTGCTCCTGCTTTGGAAGCGCTTCAGTTGTCGCTATTTCCGTTTCCTGGCGCCTGTTGAGTAGCTTTTCTTTCAATTTTAGGGCTGTACTATGATCGATTGCTTTGATACTGGCCTCTTTTTTTTCACTTCCCGCAGTATCGATATCCAAACTATAAACTCCAATTGCTTGCTGCAATAGCGATTGATTGATGTTTACTTGTTGAATTTTTCTAAGTTGGATCGTTAATGTACTCTTGTTGAATACCCCTTTATTGATAATAAATTCCTGTCTTTCTTCATCCAGAAAAAAAGTGAATTTCTGAAATCCGATGTAGGTAATAACAGCCAGGATCAAGGTAAGTAACACGGAACCGACGATGATATAAAAGATGAGCCGATTCGAGTTTTCTGATTTTATAATCATGAAAATAACTGGCAATGCAAGTGCCCGGACCGCCTTTTGCAGGGTGTTAGCAAACATGATGACGATACCAGCGGCGGATTGTTTCTGAGGTTTAGAGAAGTCTTGCTCCATAACTTTCAATAACCATAGTTAATGTTCCTCATGAATCTGCTTCATGAGCAACTCTTTAATTTGACGCGCCTGTTCAATTTCAATTCCAGGGATATGCAAGCTGCCCGAACTGCCTCCAGCAGTGAATATACTCAACTGACCGAGGTGGAATAACCTCGAGAATAAACCTTCCTCAAGCGAAATGTGCTGAATTCGGGAAAAGGGGATGAGGGTTGTGGTAATTGCTATTATGCCGCTTCTATATAAAATATCCTTTTCCCTCACAGCAAAACCCCTTCGGTCAACATCCATTTTATACAGGAAGATCAACAGCACGCTAAAAGCCAAATATCCTGCATATAGTATATAGATAAAAGGTCTCCATCCTTCAAAAAAATATACTATTGAAGTAAGTCCGCAGAATAGAACCAGTAAAAAGATCACGATGTTCATCAGCAAAACGAACCAGTACTTCTTGCTTAGCCGGCTTAAAGGCAACTCCTCGTATTTTGGGAAGCTATCTACATTGAGCATATTGTTTGTGAAATCCTGCATAGTGAACCAGCTAAAAGCGCATACTAAGTTACTAATATTTCATAGCATGCTGATACCGCTTGCCTAATAATTGATCCTTCGGGCAATTTTTTCTAAGTTTGTCCAAACTAATTATTATGCAAGAAATTAAAAAATATGTAGAAGATAATAAGCAACGTTTTTTAGATGAGTTGTTTGAATTGCTGCGATTTCCTTCGGTTAGTGCTGATCCTAAATATAAGGATGATGTACTAAAAACTGCTCAATATGTAGCGCAAAAGTTGACCGAAGCTGGAGCCGATCAGGTTGAACTTTGTGAAACTGCAGGATATCCAATTGTATATGGAGAAAAAATCATCGATGAAAACCTCCGTACAGTTTTAATTTACGGGCATTACGATGTGCAACCCGCAGATCCACTGGAATTGTGGGAAACACCTCCGTTCGAACCTACGATACGTGATGGAAAGATCTATGCCCGCGGCGCTTGTGATGATAAAGGACAATTTTATATGCACGTTAAGGCATTTGAGCTGATGATGAAAACCAATACCCTGGCTTGCAATGTGAAATTTATGATCGAGGGAGAGGAAGAAGTTGGTTCCGCAAATCTTGGTATTTTTGTAAACTCGAATGTCGACCGACTAAAAGCAGATGTGGTTTTGATCTCTGATACTTCTATGATCAGCATGGAAGACCCGTCAATTGAAACAGGTCTGCGCGGTCTGGCTTATATGGAAGTAGAAGTTACAGGGCCTAACCGCGACCTGCACTCAGGTGTTTACGGTGGTGCAGTTGCTAATCCGGCTACCATCTTATGTAAGATGATCGCGTCCTTGCATGACGAAGATAACCACATCACCATTCCTGCGTTTTACGATAAGGTGGTTGAGCTTTCCATTGAAGAGAAAGCCGCATTAAATTCAGCGCCATTCGATCTAGAAGACTACAAAAAAGATTTGGGAATTGATGCTGAATGGGGAGAGAAAGGGTACTCTACCCTGGAGCGTACCGGTACCAGGCCAACTTTAGAAGTAAACGGAATCTGGAGTGGCTATATCGGAGAAGGTGCTAAAACCGTTTTGCCATCGAAAGCAAACGCGAAGATCTCTATGCGTTTAGTGCCAAACCAGAGCTCTGAAGAGATCGCGGAGATCTTTACTAAGCACTTCGAAAGTATTGCGCCTAAGGGTGTGAAAGTTAAGGTTACAGCGCACCACGGAGGTGAGCCGGTAGTTACGCCTACGGACAGTATCGCTTACAAGGCCGCCGAAAAAGCCATTATTGATGCTTTCGGTAAAGCGCCTATCCCAACTCGCGGTGGCGGTAGTATTCCTATTGTTGCCTTGTTTGAGCAAGAATTGGGCATTAAATCTGTTTTGCTCGGTTTCGGACTCGACAGTGATGCGCTGCATTCACCAAATGAAAAATATGACATCTATAACTATTATAAAGGTATAGAGACATTACCGCTATTCCATAAGTACTTTGCTGAACT
>JAPSHM010000301.1 GCA_031179845.1 Pedobacter sp. | reverse complement strand
AGAAAACAGCCGACTATGGTCTTCCAATCGACCAGTATCGCCTGCCTGTCCTCCACCTTCCGCGTAAAAAGGAGTCCTGCTGAGGACAATTTGATATTGCTGCTTTCCTTTTGCAATCACCTTGCGGTATTTGACGATCGTAGTTTCTGATTCCGACTCATCATAACCCACAAACTCAACCTCCTGATTTGGATGAACGGAGATCCAGTCACCAGTGTCGACTGCCGTAGCTGCCCTTGAGCGTTCTTTCTGCTTGAGCAGTGCTTTATTATACTCCTCCATATCTACCGACCAACGCTTTTCCCTGGCCATCAATTCTGTCAGGTCTATCGGGAAACCGTAAGTATCATTCAACTCAAAAGCAAAATCTCCGGAAATCACCATCTGGTCTTTGAGGATACTATAAACCCATGGGTCATCGAATGACTTAGCAGGATCAATTGCGTTTTCAGAAATCAGCAGCTCGGCTTGTTTTTTGGTGTAACTATCAAATCTTTGTATCCCGGTAGCTAAAGTTCTTAAAAAGGATATCTCTTCCTCCAGAACCACCTTCTGAACGAAATCCTGTTGCAAAGCAAGCTCGTCAAAAACTCCGCTGAACTGCTTGGCTAATACTGGAACCAGTTCGTTCAAAAACGGATCTTTCAGGTTTAAGAAAGTATAGGCATACCGAACTGCGCGGCGTAAGATGCGGCGGATCACGTATCCTGCTTTATTATTTGAAGGCAGCTGACCATCTGCGATCACGAATGAGATGGCACGAATATGATCGGCCATTACCCGCATTGCAATATCCGTTTTTTCATCATCACCATAAATAACCCCGGCCTTTGCTGCGATAAATTGAATCAAGGGTTGAAAGACATCGGTGTCATAATTTGAAAACTTACCTTGAAGTACCCGGACCAGTCGCTCGAACCCCATCCCAGTATCAACATGCTGCGCTGGCAGCGGTTGTAAAGAACCATCTTTTAGCCGGTTGAACTGCATAAATACATTGTTCCAGATCTCGATTACCTGAGGGTGATCGGCATTCACAAGCGATTTACCTTCAACAGCTTCACGTTCATGGTCGGGCCGACAATCCACATGTATCTCTGAACAGGGTCCACACGGACCCATATCGCCCATTTCCCAAAAATTGTCTTTTTTGTTCCCTAATATGATCCGCTCTTCTGGTACATATTGTTTCCAAAGCTCATACGCTTCTGTATCTCTTGGTAAACCTTCGCTTTCATCGCCTTCGAATACAGACACGTACAGCTTATCTTTTGGAATCTGATATATTTCTGTTAGCAATTCCCAGCTCCAAGCTATAGCTTCTTTCTTAAAATAATCACCAAAACTCCAGTTTCCAAGCATTTCGAACATCGTATGGTGATAGGTATCAATTCCCACTTCTTCCAAATCGTTATGCTTACCAGAGACCCTCAGACAACGCTGTGTATCAGTCAGTCTTGCATATTTAATAGGTGCCTCGCCAAGAAACAGTTCCTTAAATTGGTTCATCCCTGCGTTCGTAAACATCAACGTTGGATCATTTTTAACCACAATAGGTGCGGATGCAACGATATGGTGTTGTTTCGATTCAAAAAATTTTAAGTACGCCTGTCTGATTTCCTTAGCTGTCATCCTCTGTTGATTTATTTTGAACAAAATTAACATATTATTAGATTATTTAGGTACGATAACAATACATAAAAGCGCCTTCCTGGCAGAGGAACAAGCTATCTGTTCATTTTTTTTACCCGATTCATGGATACCTGCGTAACTTTTCATAAGTTTGACTACTTTAAATAAAACCCGTAATCCACTAATAATCAATACCACAGTATGCCTTACAGAGAAAGGGAAATCAACAAAATGTATTACACCATGGGAGAAGTGACGGAGATGTTCGGTGTCAATGCATCTCAAATCCGTTTTTATGAAAAGGAATTTGATGTATTGCAACCTAAAAAGAACAAGAAAGGCAATAGGTTATTTACCCCTGAGGATATCGAAAATCTAAAAATCATTTTCCATCTGGTAGATGATAAAGGATTTACGTTGAAGGGTGCAAAGGAGCACCTTAAAAACAATAGCGGTGAAGTAAAGGAAAATCAGAAAATCATTGCATCCCTTGAAAAACTGAAAGACTTCTTATTAAAGTTAAACGAAGAGATCTAATATATTCTCAATAAACTTTTTTAATACGTAATTTCTCTAGTGGTTTGCGCCGTCTATGCAAGTCATCTTAAGAATTTTATGTTTGTTTTATTTGCTGCTTTCCCGGGGAACAGCATCTGCACAGGAAGAGGACATTGGGTTGGTCGTTGAAGACCTCACAGAAACGCTGCCGGTTGAACAGGATTTTTCTGAACTAACGGAAAAGCTTTCATTTTACCGTAAACATCCAATCAACCTAAACAAGGCTACGCCTGAATCATTAAAAAGCCTGTATTTTCTTTCCGCACTTCAAATAAGCAACTTTTTTAGTTACCTGCAGAAATCGAAGCTTATGGATGTGTTGGAGCTGCAGGCCATTCCCGGTTTTGATCCTGCAACGATAAACAGGCTCCTGCCATTTGTGGTCGTGCGCGACCCCATTGAATACACTGGGCTGAAGCCTAAAAACCTGTTAAATGGCGGTAGTCATGAGTTGACTTTCAGGTACAGCAGGTTGCTGCAACAACAAAAAGGGTATAAAAATCTTAAGGGTAGCGGCTACCTGGGAACTGCCGACAAGCTGATCACGAAATACAAATACAACTATCAACAGGTGATCTCTGCAGGGTTCCTGCTAGAGAAAGATGCCGGAGAGAAACTATTTAACCGCAAGACCGGTGTAGACCACGTGTCAGCGCATCTGGCACTTTTCAAGCTTGGCATCGTTAAAAAGTTAGTGATCGGCGACTACAGTATGCAATTCGGTCAGGGACTAACCTTATGGTCGGGATTCTCCTTTGGAAAGGGGCCAGATGTAACCAGTGTTGCCGCGAAGGATGTTGGCTTGAAACCTTATTCTTCAACCAATGAGTCTATGTTCTTCCGGGGCGCTGCAATCACCCTCAATATGCTTAAAAACATCGACGTAACTGCATTCGCTTCATCCAGAAGATCAGATGCCAGTTTGACCATGCAGGCAGACGGCAATTTAGCTTTATCAAACATCAACAGCAGTGGTTTGCACCGAACGCCGACAGAAGTCCAAAATCAAAGGTCAGTAACCCAACAAGCTTATGGGGCAGTACTACAATATTTGTCCGACAACCTTAACCTTGGATTCATCGCCTATCGTACGATTTTCCAACATCAATTTTTCAAAGGCGCTCAGTTATACAACAAATATGCCTTTAGCGGCAGGCAGCTCGGAAACATCGGAATACATTACAATTATAACTTTAAAAGTGTCTATTTGTATGGTGAAATTGCACAAAGTACAGGTGCAGGCAGCGCCATACTAGCTGGTGCCATGACAAGCCTTTCTCCTAAAATTTCGGCAGTTGTCCTGCATAGGAGCTATGACAAAAATTACCATAACTTTTTCAGCGCTGCGCTCGGCGAGGGATCAGAAACGAACAATGAAAAAGGCTGGTATCTTGGATTAAACTACTACTTAACGAGACAGCTCACCTGGTCGGTATATGGTGACTATTTCAGATTCCCATGGATGAAATACCGTGTCAGCGCAGCCTCATCAGGATACGAATTTTTACACCAATTGAATTATTCTAAAAGTAAAAAATTCAAAGCCGCATTGCGGTTCAAGTTCGAACAAAAACAACAAAATCCAGATGAGGGAACCGATGAAGATTACGTGGAAAAAGTGGTGAAGCAAAATTACAGACTAGAGTGGACCTGGAAGTTATACGCGAAGTTTAACTTTCACCAAAGACTGGAAGCATCTCGTTATCAAAAAGGTAAACTTCCCGTTGAAACAGGTTTAATGTTGTATCAAGACGTCAGTTACACACCCATTGGCTCGAAAATTTCAGGAAATGTACGTTTTGCCTGGTTCAATACCGGCTCCTACAACAGTCGCATATACGCCTATGAAGCTGATGTACTTCATGGCTCCGGTTCTGGCCTATATTCAGGCAAGGGTGTACGCGCTTATCTAAACGCCAGGTACAAAATAGCAACAAAAATAGATATGTGGGTGAGGCTTGCTACTTCCATTTACCCAGGCCAGGATGCCATAGGCACCGGTCTAGACCAGATAGAAGGCAATAAAAAAACAGAACTAAAAGTTCAATTGAGCTATCGGATTCGATGAGCACAGCAATATTTCAATATAAGCATGAGCTGGTTTTTGTAAGGATCCTCATTCCCTATACACTAGGGATCATTACTTTTTACGGTCGCGGTAGAGATCAGTTTTTTATTATTTTTCTTCTACTCCTGATCTGCATCCTGATTGCAATCGCGACAAGAATCATCAGCAGTAAAAGTCCAGTAATTGATCAAAAGAATTGGCTAAACGGCTTTATGTTGCACTGTCTATTTTTTCTTGAAGGTAGTTTATCCTGTGTTTTATATGATAAACGTAACCATTCTGATTATTACCGAAATATAAGTTCAAATTTTATTAAATTGAAGATTGTCAGTGAGCCAGAAATCAAACAGAATATTATTCTGTTTGACGCTTTAATAACCAAATCAATAGCTATAACAAACTCATTATCAATAGATAACAAAAGTAAGTTTAATTTTACTCCGGCTTCAGGAAATTTACAGGTTATTATACGAATTAAAACGGCAGATTCACTCACTTTGAGGTACGGTGAAGAGCTTCTTTTACCTTGCCGGTTCAGTGAAATAGCTGTCCCGCAAAATCCTTTTGAATTCGATTATAAGAACTGGCTTGCGACACAAAATATCTATCAGAAGATCATACTTTCCAGCAGCGAATTGATCCGGATCAATGTCAACTCAGGCA
>JAPSHM010000300.1 GCA_031179845.1 Pedobacter sp. | reverse complement strand
CATATACCGATTTCCAGCCCTTCGAATGCAGATTCATCGCGGTATGCATGTCTTCCGCCAGTCCGGCGGAGTGGCCTCCGATAGATTCTAACGCCCTGCGGCGAAAGGTGCAATTGGCCCCAATGGCGAGCACGGTACCGAATCTATTCATGGTCATCATAATCGGCCCATAAAACTGGTAGGTTTGCTGCGCTGCTCCCTTGGCAATCAAGTTTTCATCATTATTTTTATAGGCTTGAACTACCTGCACAAACCCAATTTCCGGATCATTGAAGTGTGAAACTATGGGATCGAGAAATTCCGGGAAAGGCACATGGTCGGGATCGAGCACCAAACAGAGCTCACCGGATGAATGTTGCAGTGCATTATTGATATTTCCAGCCTTTGCGTTTTTCTTCTCAATACGTGTAACGTGGTTAACGCCCAGCTTTTTGCATAACTCCCTGACAAACGGATCGTCTGCCTCGTCACATAGGTAAGTTTGATGCGGATAGGTAATTTGCTGTATCGCGGTAAGGGTCTCCTCTATCATTTCATATGGTTCTCCTGCGCAAAACGTGGTAAAAATATCTACTGTATAGGTCTGGGTTTTTTCCGGAGTCTTAGGAAGTGTAATAAATAAATAATGCAACCACTCATGCAAAATTTTGAGACAGGTGAATACAAATGTTGCCATGAGCATCCAATACAGTGGGCCATACCCTTTCAACGATAGGGTAAACACGTTGTTTAGAAAAAAGAACATAGAAATCAACCCCAATGTGATCATCAATCGAAGTGTGAACTGTTCTTTTTTTGTTGGCGCAGCTACTGGCTTATATGATTTCATTGATCGGCAATGACATAAAAAGGAAAATTACAAGTTGCGAAACGTCCATTTCCATCATAAACAGTGGCAAATAATCGATATGGACCTTCTTTGATAGGTGAAATAAATTTGAAGGCCAACGATTTACCATAATTAGCCTGATTTTCATGAATCATCCTTAGGAGTGGGCGCATCTTTTTGCTGCTGTGCAGGTTATTGACCTTAAACCAGTCTTCCTTGAAAACCTCCCATCTGATAGAAACAGTGCTATTGCGACCAATCATTTTCAGTTCAGCATTAACCTTCGTTCCGGGGGCAACAAGGACATGATGTTCCACTCTTTTATTGTCCAAAAGCAGGTGATCAATTTGTGGAAAGGTACTTTTATACGGCTTGCCAGTCCATAAAGCACTCATCATTTCTACAGCTTCAGATTTCGCCCCCCGCTCATCAAACATACTGAACCAGGTAGGTGTGCTTTCCTGTTTACTTCCCCAATAAAAAATAAAAGTTCCTAACAACCGCGAATTATCTAAAGGAACATATTTCCGGTACCTTTCCGCATAGGACGCTGCTTTCTCCCGACTATTTTTCTCGATATATGCTCCCCAGGCTGTTTGCTCGGTTCCTTCCCAGGGGCCATTTATTCCCCACTCCATAAGCAGAAAAGGTCCGTTCCAAAAAAATGCATGCTTCAGATCGTCCCTTAGTGAGTTCACGTTACTAAAGATATTGAAGGAGATGACATCGATATTGCAGCGGACCTGAATATTAAAAATATATTTCTTATTGAAGTTCAGCAACGTTGTGGTCACCGGATGATCTGGGTCATCCTGATGAATCATGTCTGTTAACTGGTTAAAGGCTTTATAAAAGTTCCTATAAGACAACTTATAGGGGAAGTCAAGTTCGTTCCCAATGCACCACATTAATACGGCGGGATGAGATTTGTATCGGTTAACGATCCGTTTAAACGCATTGAATTGTTTGGCGACATTCGCAGAATCGTTATACAGGGAGCTGACATCACTATTCGCTATCGGAAGCCCGACAATCACGGCCAATTGATTCGCGGCAGCACTGTCTAAAATCTTAGCTAAACCAACGGTGTCCCAAATTCTCATGGTATTACCGCCAGCTATTTTTAAAGCCTTGAAATTCGTAGAGCCGGCAGCACCTTTAATGAAATACGGTTTCCCGTTTCGATACAAAGTGTATTGGCCCTTTTCCTCTTCAATGACAACCCGAGCAGAACCAGCCTCCTTTTTTTGGTGGCAGCCGAGCACGAACAATGGAATAACCATTGCAACGACACTGATATGTCTTAGAAATTCACTCAACTTAGATTACCCGCCAATAAGATCCAAATATAAATCATTGAAGATAGATTACAACAAATATCAACAATATTTGCGAGGCGCTACAACTAACTGATTTACAAGCACCAGACGCTACAAAAGCCGAAGCAACCTGCGATCAGGGATTTTGGTATCCGGAAACATTCAGAATGATCAGAACATTATTAGTCGTGCTGCTGTTACCCTAAAACAAGACACTAACATGGAAACAAAAAAAGTACTGATCGTTGTTACGTCATTTGGCGAGATAAAAGACATTGGCAAAAAGACGGGCCTCTGGATCGAAGAATTTGCAACGCCTTATTACAAGCTGATAGAAAGCGGTATTGAAGTGACTGTAGCTTCACCTGAAGGTGGCAAAGCGCCGATCGACCCGAGAAGTGAACAGCCGGAATTTAGCACGCCAGCAGTCGAAAGATTTCAGAACGATGCCGAGGCGAAAGAAAGACTGAACCAGACCGTTAAGCTTGCGGACGTGAATGCGGACGACTATGATGCCGTATTTTATCCGGGTGGTCACGGTCCGATGTGGGATCTGCCGGACAATCCCTATTCGATTTCCCTCATTGAGACTTTTTATCGACAAGGAAAACCTGTTGCCTTAGTATGTCATGCACCTGCAGCGCTGAAAAATGTGAAAGATCAAAATGGAGAACCATTGATTAATGGAAAACAGGTTTCCGGATTTACCAACACCGAAGAAACAGCCGGACAATCGATAGAGCAAGCTCCCTTTCTATTGGAAGACATGTTGAAAGAGAAAGGTGCGGTTTACGTGAAGGGTGCCGACTGGGAAGCATACGCAGTTCAGGATGGTACCTTAATCACCGGACAAAATCCTGCATCCGCAGCGCTGGTTGCTGACAAGATCATTGCTGCGCTATCCCTCGTCGATTAATTCATGATTGATGATCGCTCCCGCTTTCCCGCCGGAAGCAACAGCCCAGGAAACTGCCCGGAACCTGGTGGTATTGTCGCCCGCCGCAAATACCCCGTGTACAGAAGTCTTTTGAAATTCATCAACCTGAATATAACCGGAATCGTTGAGCTCACATCCCAGTTCTTTTGGAAGTTTGCAATGTTGTTCAAACGGAGGCCGGGCGTAAAGAGCGGACAAAAGATGCCTGGTACCATCGCTATCAATTAGCGCATCAAGGTAACCATCAACATGTTTGATATCCACAAGTGAATTTTCTACCACATTAACTTCTAAAGCTGCAAGTTGTGCTAGCTGGGATTCCGTCAGTTCTGATTTCCCGTTGGTAAAGACAGTAAGTTGTTTGGTCCAGTTCCGTATGAGCGAAGCCATTTGATATGCAGTCTCGCCATTGGCCAGGATCCCGGTGATTTGATCCTTAAATTCATAGCCGTGGCAATAAGGGCAGTGAATAACTGAGATTCCCCAGCAGGAAGCAAATCCGGAGAGGTTAGGCATCAAATCCTTTACACCGGTACTAAATAGCAGTTTTCGAGCCTGAACCTGCTGCCCTGAAGCAGTGATCAATTCAAAGCTATTGTTTTCACCTTTAACTTCCACCACTTCGTCGTCCAGAAACTGTACAGTTGGGTATTGCATCACCTCCTTTTTGGCGAGCGCTGCAATGTTTGCCGGGGTGTTGCCATCCTGGGTAAGGAAGTTGTGCGAATGTGGCGTTTGTTGGTTACACGGTTTGCCGCTGTCGATTACAAGGACATTACGAATCGCCCTGCCTAAAGCCAATGCTGCTGACAAGCCGGAATAACTTCCTCCAATGATTACGACATCAAATTTACTATTACTTTCCATAGAAATATCTTTTGCAACAAAGTTGCAAAAGATATTTACAATCACAAAACTAGATTACGATTTCAGCGAAACTTTACAATTTGATAACCGCATTTGCGTACCAACTCACTTCACGTAACTGATCTGGTACGTTAATCCCTTTTCTATCTTAAGTTCATACGTGCGTTTCGCTACTTCTACAGCTTCGCCGCCCTTTACAACCGGCTTGTTGATGCTTTTGAACCTCAATACACCCTGGCCTTCATCAGCTTTTACCCTGATCTCTTTTTTACTGCAATACAAAGAAATCTCGCCATTTGGCGTAGGCACTTTTCCTTCCATCCATTCCAGTCCACCCAACGAAGGTTCAATCAGATAGGTTTCGTAGCCTGGCGTAACGGGCTTCACCACCAGATAATACTTACCGAGCAGGTAGATCGGACTTGCGCCCCAGGCATGGCAAAGGCTCTTACCGAACGGACGGCCATACATGGCCAAATGTTCTGTACCTTTCTTATCAGGATTGTACTCCTCCCAAAACGAGGTAGCGCCAAGATCCAGCATTCCTCCCCAGTAGTCTTTCATTTGCTTTAATACGTACGACTGCTCTCCCATTGCGCATAATGCTTCCAATTCATAGAAACGCATATAAGGCGTAGTGATCTTATTGATCTTGTCATTCATCAGTACATGTTGTTTTACCCCTAATTTCTGAGCTGGTGTAAAGTAATCAAAGAAAATTCCAAACATATTGGCATAACGGGTCACGTTTTCCGTAGCCTTTCCTTTGATCCTGCTGTGCACCAATGCTTGTTTTTCCTCATCCCAGTAGAGCTTGAAGATCTTCGCTTTCAAGTCAGCCGCCAGCTTCTTATAATTTGCAGCCGCTTCCGCATCGTTCGCCATATCTGCACAAAGTGCCATGGTTTCCAAACTGCGACAAAACAGCAATTGCTCAAAGCTAACCTCGCCGTCTTTACTCAGTTTATC
>JAPSHM010000052.1 GCA_031179845.1 Pedobacter sp. | reverse complement strand
TATAGAGCCAAAATAGCTTAAATAATTGTTGTAAGCTGCATCTGCAATAATGGGGGCGTGCCCTGCCGATTCATGGATGATGTCCGGTGCCGGAGTATATTCAATGTGATTGATCTGTCGGATATCTGCCGCAATGACCAGTACCCGGTAGGCCTGATATTCCATAAACGCTGCCGGTGGGATGAAGCCATCCACGGTAACCGCTCCCCAGCCGATCTTACCCAGGTTATCATTCATTGTTTGCAGGTCGGGAATAAACTCAATGCTTAAACCCGCGCGTTGCAAGCCTTTGATGTAAGGGTAATAGGCAACATGCTTTAAATAACTATAGTTCTGGCGCATCACATACCGCCAGACTGCCTGGTCTATTGGTGTGTACTTTTCATAATGCTGCTCAACAATAAATTGTCTTAGGTGCTTGGGCAGATTTGCCACCTGCGGATTATTGAAGTCATTGAAATCGCTCATCGTATATTCCTCCATTATGGCGTTTAATATATGCAGAAACCAAAGTTAAACAAATAATAACGAAGGGGCAATTGCGCTTAATTGAATTTGGTTAAGGAATTTTCTTCACCCGGAAAGTAAAATGTTTTTGCAGGAAGTAACTGCATAACGATAAGGTGATGGTGATGAAGGCCTGGGAGATCGATGGGTAAAAATGCAATCCTTCTACCATGTATTTAAGCATTGCCAGGTTCAATAGGAAGTTGATGCACAGGACGGTGGCATACCGGAACATCTGTATTCTTCCTTTCAGGTTGGAGGAGGTAAATACGAGGTATTTATTCAAGGTAAAACCGATCAAAAAACTCAGGAAAGTACTGATGATCAGCGCTGCCGAATGCGCAGTAATTAATTTTGGCAGAAAAAGAAAATCAACGGAAATGTTCTTTTGATGCAGGATCCAGTTGTAGGCGATGTAATAGCTTACGATACCTGCCATTGCGGTCGACCCTCCCGATACCAGGTATCTGAAAGTGTGAATTGGAAGCCATCGGGAAAAAGGGGGATAGAAATAATCTATGATGCTCAACAGAAATTTGCGCATGCCTTATTTCACCGTTAGTTTATTGTCAATCATTCTGTTGTTATATTGTTGAATAAATGCTTTCAGGTATTTCTCCATCTTTTCAGCCACTAAAGTCTCTTTTTCAAGAATGTTATTGGCGGTTAATGGATCGGCCTTTAAATTATACAGCGACAAATTTAGTTTTCCATCATTCATTAACAAATAATCTCCCTGATAAAAACTAAAAGTTCCGTCATTGTTATTTACAGCAAAGTTATCAGAATGCTGGTTAAAAGCATCAAATCCCAGTGCAAAGTAAGGTTTTTTATAATTTAAAAAATTCAAAACAGTAGGCATGATGTCGATCTGCTGTACAATTTTGTCGCTTTTTCCTTTCAACTGACCGCCCGGATAATAAAAAACGATTGGGATAGCAAAGTAACCGGGGGTATTTTGGTATTCAGGAAAATAAGATACAGTGGCATGATCTGCACACAAGACAAACAAAGTGTTCTTATACCAGGGCATAGTAGATGCCGTTTTAAAGAAATTGCGGAGCGCCATATCGGTATAGCCCAAAACTTCCTGAACCGGAAGTGGCCCTTTTGGAAACTTCCCTTTATACTGTTCTGGTAGGTTAAAGGGGTGGTGGGAGGATAAAGAAAAGAAGGCTGAAAAGAAAGGCTGCTTCAAGGTATTCATGGTTCCCGCCATATACTGCATAAATAGGTCGTCCCAAATGCCCCATGTACCATCTGAATCTTCGGGTTTACCATACTCGTTCTGACCGTAGTAACGTTTGATCCCCGCAAGGTTCGTATACGATGAAAAGCCCATGGAACCGTTAGGGGCGCCATGAAAAAATGCGGTTTCATAACCTTCGTCGCCCAACAACTTCGCAATACTGGTGGTTTGATTGCCAGAATAAATAGAAAGGACATACGGCTCCCTGATGGAGGGGATTCCGGATATGATGGATGGCAGGGCATCAATTGATTTCCTCCCGTTGGCATAGGTGTGCGTAAAGGTAAAACCTTCCGAGACCAATGAATCTATAAAAGGAGTGTAACCACTATATTTTCCATCCATCAGGTTCCTGTTTAAGCTCCCGACATGTTCTTTGCCCAAGCTTTCAATGATTAGGAACACCACATTCAGTTTGTTGAAGGGTTCATTACCAGAAGGTTGATGGATCGGATTGTATAGGGTGTTCAACGTTTGCTCATCGAAATGGGACACCTGCTTTAGCTTGGACGCTTTTAATGTTCTGAAGATACAAAAAGGGGTGTTCAAAACCAGGCTCATCTGGTCGGGCGTATCTACAAACTCACCTGCGTTACTTAATGTGATTGGCCGGGTGACAAAGCCCCAGCCACCGCGCACTCCTATAACACAGAGTAGGGCAATGGCGATTGTTAATCCAGTTTGTAACGTGTAGTCTGCCCAATTAAACGGGCTTACTTTTTTAACGCTCACGCGATCATAAAGCCAGGTGAACAACCAAATAACCGCAACCAATAAGAGAAGGAGATACCAATAATCACGTAAAAAATCAGCAAACAAACTTAGTTTGTTGTCTTCATGGCTAAACTGGTCAAACACCGTTGCTGTAGTTCTTTTAAGCGTATATTTAAAGTACACGAAGTCCACAAAATTCGCTAGAATGCCGAAACTATTTGTAACGATAAAAAGCCACTTGCAAAAACGCTGATAGCCGTCACGATACTTATACGGAGTAGGAGTAAGTTGTAAAATAAGAAATAGCAAATTGATATAGATCAGCGCCGAAATATCAAATTTGAGTCCGCCGAATAACATAAACAAATATTTCGGCAAGGAAATTGGCTGAAACAGGCTGTAGTTAAATGCATAAAATCCCAGACGACATAACGTATAAAGGATTAATATTATGGAGAAGCGGTAGGCCAAAGCCAGATACAGGTTTACTGATCTCGAATTTTCTATTTTCAAGTGATACTAGTTAATGACGCGAATGTATGGATTTTGTCGCTAATGTGGCAACGCTACAAAATCTATGACAGCACAATGGCGATAAGTCTTATGAGGCTGAATACTTACGCCAACAGTATTCAACTGAGAAGAAGTGTTTAAGATCATCTTTCTGTGCCCGAGATCGGGTACTCCTTTGTCCAGCAGCAATAAACAAATATTCCCAAGGCCTGAAGAAAAACCAAAAGCAAGGTTTTCGCCGCTGGATCTGTTAGGATATACTTTGGCAATCCTGTCTTTCGGCATTCTGCCATCGCTCGACCTATGCGCCGCAAAATTATTTCTATTGAGGTCTTTGGCGTGTTGTTTCGCTACCCAGCTTAATGCCTCATCGGGCCAAAAGACCGGGAGCAGCTTTATATTTTTAAGGTCAGTTTTCAAGCTGCGGTAGTAACCGGCGGACCGGTTGATCCTCAAACGCTCATAATTACTGTACTGTTTCATTTTTTCATTGTAGTCGTCAATAAAATCCTGCAGAAAAGTATTGAAAAAGCGTTCTCCATCCATTCTAGCCAGGTTCATATAGATCACAATGTCTTTTTCTTCGCCTGTCAGGTAATCGGCATCTCCGGCGGTGTTTGCCATTTTTAATTCTTCCCTCGTCCAGGCTCCTGCAGATTGGGCGGTTGAATACTTAATGCTGAGGGCTAGTAGGATGAAAGTTAAAATTAAAGATGTTTTCATGTAAATGTGCGTGTATGCGGAGCGCAATTTGTTTGTTCGGGTGTCTTGGTAGTCAGTAAACGTAAAAACAGCTGTTTAATTGCTGATAACAGTGATTATCGAGGTCAGAAAAATAATCAATCAAAAAAGTCCTGGCAACTTATGCAACCAGGACTTCTTTTAGCGAATGAATGGCGCTATTATTTCCGCAATAACGTTTTCCAACTGGTTTTGCTGGCAATCAGTTCATCCAAATGTTTAATCTCGACACGTTGCTGCTCCATGGTATCCCTGTGACGGATCGTTACCGTATCATCTTCTAATGTCTGGTGGTCTACTGTTACGCAGAAAGGAGTGCCAATTGCATCCTGGCGGCGGTAGCGCTTGCCAATCGCATCTTTTTCCTCGTACATACAATTGAAGTCAAATTTAAGGTTATTCATGATCTCTCTCGCTTTCTCCGGCAGTCCATCTTTTTTCGTCAATGGGAAAATGGCAACTTTTATCGGGGCCAGACAAGGATGTAAACGCAAAAGCGTTCTGCTGTCCTGTTTTTCGCCATCACTTAGGTCCTGCTCTTCGAACGCATTGATCAGCGTTAACAGGAACATCCGGTCTAAACCAATTGAGGTTTCGATCACATATGGGATATAGTTTCCGTATGGCTTGCCTTCCTCATTTAAGTCGTTATCGAAGTATTGCATTTTCTTGCCTGAAAATTCCTGGTGCTGCGATAGGTCAAAATCAGTACGACTGTGGATTCCTTCTACTTCTTTAAAGCCAAATGGGAATTCAAATTCGATATCTGTAGCTGCATTGGCATAATGGGCCAATTTTGCGTGGTCGTGGAACCGATATTTCTCAGGAGAAGTGCCAAGTGCAGCATGCCATTGCAAACGCGCTTCTTTCCAATAAGTAAACCATTTTTGATCTTCACCCGGGCGTACAAAGAATTGCATTTCCATCTGTTCAAACTCGCGCATCCGCATGATGAACTGGCGTGCGATCACTTCGTTCCTAAACGCTTTACCGATCTGGGCAATTCCGAATGGAATTTTCATACGTCCTGATTTCTGTACATTCAGGAAGTTGACAAAGATTCCCTGCGCTGTTTCCGGGCGGAGATAAACCTCTTCAGAACCCTCTGCCATTGCACCAAACTGGGTACTGAACATCAGGTTGAACTGACGAACCTCTGTCCAGTTTTTGGTACCGCTAACAGGACAGGCGATCTCGTGCTGTTCAATTAAGGTCTTTAACATGGCCAGATCTTCAGCTTTTAACGCATCATCCATATCGGACTGAAGCTTAGCCGCTTTATCTGTTTTGCCGTCTTTTTCGTAACGTGTAATTTTATCTTCTAACAACTGATCGGCACGGTAGCGTTTCTTAGAGTCCTTATTGTCGATCATAGGATCGTTGAAGCCATCCACATGCCCACTGGCTTTCCAAACTTTCGGATGCATAAATATGGCAGAATCGATTCCGACGATGTTTTCATGCATTTGCACCATGGCTTTCCACCAATAAGTCTTGATGTTGTTCTTTAATTCAGCACCCAGTTGTCCGTAATCATATACAGCACTCAGTCCATCATAGATTTCGCTGCTTTGAAATACAAAGCCGTATTCCTTTGCGTGTGATATTACATTTTTGAATTGTTCGTCGCTAGTATTCTTTGCCATAGTGATGCAAAGATAGAAGTTAAAGGGTGAAATTCAACTGCTATTTTCTACAGATCCAACCACTTTCGCCATCTCGTGCAGTAATCAGAAAATAACTTCCAAAACTACCGAGAACGTTGACCGTTTCACCTATAGGAAGGTTTAGTTTTATTGCGGCAAGACTGTCGGGTTGATCATAAACCGGTTGAACGTTGTTATTTACAGTAAGTTTGCTTAGAGGGGATGCTACGCTGCGCACCTGTCTGTTTTGGATGAAGCCAATCTGTCCATCGGGCAGTTGAACTGAATACCAATTGCTGTTTGCAGCATTAACATACATGATCGTTCCAGGTTTCAGTGCTGCCAGGCTTTCCGATCCGCTTTCCATACTGTTAAATACGGTTGCGTGTCCGGTTGAGCGGACAGTTGCGTTTAATAAAGTTAAAGAGGCGTTGATCTGAGGTGCCGGTTTGACTTTCGGATCGATAAATGGAAAGGGGTCTACTGCTCCATCTGCTGTATAAATGCCAAAGTGCAAATGGGGAGGTGTATTTTTAGCATTTCCAGTATTTCCGATGAGGCCGAGGGTGTCGCCCCGAGCCACCCGTTGACCATCCGTTGCGATCTGTTCATCCAGATGGGCATAATATAAGGTATAATTTTTCCCCTTCGGCCGCATCCATACCACTTTGCCACCTAGATTGTTTTCGTTCACCCGCTGAACAGTCCCCTCGGCTACCGCAATTGCTGGTGTACGAAATGGGGCGAAAATATCAATGCCTTCGTGTTTACGGGTATTTGCATCCCTGCCATCGCCGAAATGACTTTGAACAGTTGGTTTTTCTGACGAATTTACGGGAAAAGCTAATGATGGGCCGGAGGTGATCTCGATTGTATATTGTCCGCTTTGTAAAAGCTCTGGCTGAATCCGCATCAGATAGGTGCCGCTTGCTTTGATCTCTAACTCGAGTGGCTTATCTGTCGTGTCGGCCGAAGCCAACAAGCGGTTACGCCCATCTTCAGTTTGTTCCCAAATGTCCAGATAGATTCGGAATTGCGCAGCGGGTTTCTTGATCAGTCTCACCATCAAGTTTTGTCCACGGGTTGCAGAAAACTGATAACTGGAAACTGGAACCTTCTCTGCTGCAAAATAGCCGGTTTCCCGAAAAGGAATTCGAATCTTCAAGGCACTTTTCAAGCTTTTGTCGGCTTTACTGATCCAGGATGCACCCATTGCGGTTTGATCTAATCCGGCCTTAGTTAGTTTCTGTTGGTAGTTTTGATGGGGAGAAGCTGCTTTGAAAGGATTCAAGGATCCTGATCTACAAGAAAAAAGTATGGACAGCGAAAACAGTAAAATAGATTTCGCGGTAAACATGATAGGGGATCTAAGCATAATGGCAGGTTGTCTACCTATTAAACAAACTTATTTTATGGATGTTTGTGTGCTAAGTGGAGTAAAAAATTCACTAATTTGGCGATTCGGTATCGAACATTTAATAGAACATTAAAAAGTAAAGAAATTGAGCATTAAAGTAAGCGCCTTGTCCAAACATTTCGGGACGCAAAAAGCAGTAGACGGGATCAGTTTTGAAGCTAAGCCTGGAAGGATATTGGGTTTTTTAGGGCCAAATGGAGCGGGGAAGTCTACTACCATGCGGATGCTTACGGGATATACGAACCCTACTTCTGGTTCGGCAAGTTTATGCGGTTTTGATACGCAGACCCAAAGTCTTCAATTAAAGCGAATCATGGGCTTCTTGCCGGAAAATACACCTTTATACCTGGATATGTATGTCAGGGAGTTTCTATGGTTTGTGGCTGAAACATATAAATTGACGGATCTGAGTTCAAAAGTAGACGATACCATAAAAAAGGTTGGGTTAACGGTAGAGCAACATAAGAAAATTGGCATGCTCTCCAAAGGTTATAAACAGAGAGTAGGCCTGGCGCAGGCCATTATTCATGATCCGAAAGTTTTGATCCTTGATGAACCAACCTCCGGCCTGGACCCGAATCAGTTGTCGGAAGTTAGGGCGTTGATCAAATCTTTAGGTAACGATAAAACCGTTATTCTGTCTACCCATATTATGCAAGAGGTTGAGGCCATTTGTGATGATGTGATCATCATCAATAAAGGGCGCATAGTCGCTGATTCTTCGATTGCACTGTTAAAAAGCCAACATGGTGATGTTTCTTTAGAGGAAATTTTTAGGAAAATTACCTCGGGTTAAATTATATTTTAAAAATTTAATGTAAATTAAAATAATAATATTGTTTTCATTGTTTCATTGTTTTACTTTTGCTGACAATAACCGAATGGCAACTAAAACTTCGGTTAAATCAAAATTAAATTAACGTAAACAAAAAACAAATGAAAAAATTAGTGCTATCGTTGATGATGGTAGGTGCGTGTATTGCGGCCTCTGCACAAAAAAATCCAGTTAAATTCGGTGTCAAAGCTGGTGTGAATTTCCCAACATTAAATTTTAGTGAAGACTTATTATTGGGGGCTGAACCTAAAGCCACTACTTCCTTCTATTTCGGCGGTACGGCTGATATTCCAGTAGGAGGTATGTTTACAATTCAACCTGGAATCATATTATCTGGTAAAGGTACAAAGATTGAAGGTGTTGGCGGATCTGACAATGCGACCGCAGAGTTTAATCTTATGTATATCGAGATTCCCGTTAATGCCTTGGTGAACATACCAGTGGGTGATGGAAAAGTGTTTATCGGTGCTGGTCCATATTACGGAATTGCGATTACAGGAAAAAACAAACTAAAAGGTTCACTGGAAGAAGATGGGCAGTCAATGTCAGGTACTATTGAAGAAGACATGGAATTTGGAGATGATGGAGAATTCAAAAGACCAGATTTTGGTGTAAACTTTTTAGGAGGTTATCAATTAGGCAATGGCTTCAACATTCATGCTGGTTATGGATTAGGTTTGAGCAATATTTCTCAGCTTTCTGAAATAAAAACAAAGAATAGGGTCTTGTCGGTTGGCGTAGGTTTTTCTTTTTAATGAATTCGATATAAGTAATAATAAGCGCCTACCAAATAATGGTAAGCGCTTTTTTTTTGACGATAATTATTTGAATGATTTGTAACTGTGGCAAAGTTTTTGATTATAACCTCCCAATCAATTAACAATTAAACAAGTAAAAGAACATGAAAAAATTATTACTATTAACAGCAGTTGCAGGTTTGTTCGCATTTTCAAGCGTTAATGCACAAACAAGAGCTCCAAAATTAAGTGTAGGTGCAGAGTTTGCGTTCCCAATGGGAGATTATGCTGATTTCGCTGATTTTGGCTTCGGAGGTTCATTGCAATACCAACATCCGGTTGCAGCAAATTTATTGTTGACAGGTAGTGCCGGATACACAAGTTTCCAAGGTAAAGACATTGAGGTTGGAGATGTTACATTAGAAGGTGGAAGCATGGGTTACGTCCCAGTAAAAGTTGGTGCCAGGTATTATTTCGGTGAGAACTTCTTTGCAGGAGCAGAAGCTGGTGCTGCATTTGCGACAGAAGATGGTGACAAAACCAGATTTGCTTTTGCGCCAGGAATCGGTGTGGATTTTCCAGTTTCGGACAAATCTTCAATTGAGTTAGGTGCCCGTTACGAAAATTGGGGTAAAGGAGATACTGATGTTACAGCCTCTTTCATCGGTTTAAGATTAGCTTTCAATTTCGGCTTGTAGTCAAGTAAAGTATAAATTCTTATAAAAAAAGGCTGTTCGATCATTTCGGACAGCCTTTTTTAGTATTCGGAGTTTGTTATTTAGGTATGCCGATCTTCCCAAGATACTGACTGTCTGACTGCCTTGACCGGTCGGACGCCACAAATCTATTTAAACATCCACATCCTTTCCTCTGAAGTTGGCAGGAAATTCAACTGTTTGCGTTCCCCAAGTTCTAAAAGCTCCGTTAAGGATGAGGTTGTTGAGGGCTTTTTATAGCTAATTGAACCCTGAATTTTTTAGGTTTTTCCATCTGATTTTTTTAATATCGCTGAACAATTAGATTCGAATAGAAATGAAGAAAGTTTTACCATTGATCATTGCCGTCTTTTGTATGATGAACCAGCTGAGCGCCCAAAGAAAAAACAGGGAATCTTCTATTGGCCCTGGTATAGATGTTGCCATTCCTGTTGGAAATTATAAAGATCAGGCGGATTATGGTCTGGGATTTTCACTTCTCTATCAAAAACCTGTAGCAGATCACTTGAACATTACAGGTAATGTGGGTTATTTTAGGTTTCATGGTCCTCCGGTTTTTAGTAACATCAAATACAGAGAAGGGTATGTCCCAATAAAAGCTGGTGCAAGGTATTTCATTGGCCGATACTTCTTTGCAGCTGCCGAGTTTGGCATTGCCATACCTACGGCGAATGGATATGGAAGCGGAACGTCATTCGCCTATGCCCCTGGCCTGGGTGCAGGCATTCCCGTATCCAAAACCGGTGTGCTTGATCTCAGCCTTCGGTATGAAAGCTGGTCGAGAAGCAATGGTACTCGTTCCTTTACCGGAATACGGGCTGGATACAACTTTTAGCAGATATTTTTCTAACTTCGGCATCATTAATCGAAATGCATGTACGCAGTTTTTAAACGTGAATTATTTAGCTTGTTGAATTCGCTGATGGCCTACATCACCATCGGAATTTTTCTTCTTGCCTTAGGCTTGCTGTTGTGGTTTTTTCCGGAAACATCGATTTTGGAATATGGTTATGCAGAGCTGACAGGCTTTTTCAGCTTGGCGCCATTCCTTTTTATGTTTTTAATCCCTGCCCTTACCATGCGGTCTTTTGCAGAAGAGCGGCGTGAGGGAACCTACATATTGCTGGCGACACGGCCGCTGACCGACTGGCAAATCATTTTGGCCAAATATGCTGCTTGTTTGATACTGGTGCTTTTTGCATTGATCCCAACGCTGATCTATTATCATACCATAAGCCAACTGGGGCTTCCTCTTGGCAATGTAGACGGGGGAGCGGTAACCGGCAGCTATATAGGCTTGCTTTTGTTAGGCGCAGCCTTTACCGCCATAGGGATCTTTGCTTCCGCGGTTACCAAAAATCAGGTCATTGCCTTTGCCATTGCCGTATTCACCTGCTTCATTGCCTATCAGGGATTTGACGCCATGAGCCGGATATTTGCCTTCCAATTTTTAGAAACAGTTTTACTAAGTTTAAGCATAAACGAACATTACCAGTCGATCAGTCGGGGGGTATTGGATACACGAGATCTGGTTTATTTCATCAGTTTTGCAGCCTTATTCTTAGGCTTTACCAAGTTAGTCATAGGAGGTAGGAAATGGTAGGCAGCAAAAAAAATTGGTTTAATGCAAGCATTTTTCTTGTTGTAATTATCCTGATCAATGTCGGTTCCCAATACTGGTATACCAGGATTGATTTTACAAAGGAACAGCGTTTTACGCTTAGTGAGAAGACCAAGTCTATTTTAAAAGATGCCGGGCAGCCGATTAGTATCACTGTATTTTTGGACGGTGACTTACCCGCTGCCTTTAAGAGATTAAAAAATGCAACGAAAGACCTGCTAACGGATTACCGTGCCTATGCCGGAGTAGAGGTAAAAGTGATATTTGCTGATCCAATTGCAGGATTATCTGCGTCAGAGCAGGATACGGCCATCAACAATTTATACCAGGCAGGAATTGAACCGACAACGCTGAACATCAAAAACGACAATGGATTTGCCCAAAAAACCATATTTCCGATGGCCATTATTGCCGCCGAAGGAAAGCGGCTTCCTGTAAAATTACTGCAAAACCTGGATGCTACAGGTAATTATGAGGAAAATATCAATAACTCTATTCAAAACCTTGAATATTTGTTCACTTCTGGTATACAGAAGGTACTTACTGGCGATCATCCGCGCATTGGCTTCACAGAAGGCAATGGAGAATTGTCGGACGCCTACTTAGACGATGCGATAAAAAGCCTCTCCGAAAGTTATGAAGTAGGCCGGGTGAACCTCAAACTGATCGATCGTGCGGGTCTCGATAAATTGAAATTACTGATAATTGCTAAGCCACAGATTGCGTTTACCGAAGCAGAGAAGTACAAATTGAATTATTTTGTGATGACTGGTGGCAGGATCGTTTGGAGCATTGACCAGGTAGGGGCGGAGCTGGATAGTTTGAAAGGAGCCGGACAACTGGCCTTTAACCGGAGCCTGAACTTGGATGATATGCTGTTCATGTATGGTGCAAGGTTGAACTACAACCTACTGGCGGATGCCAACTGTGCGGAAATTCCCCTGGCAATGGGGGGCGCGGAAGGGCAGATCCAGATGGCTCCATGGGTCTACTATCCCTTACTAATGCCAGATACGGCAAGCTATCTCGTCAAGAACATCGACAACATTAGAGGGGAGTTCGTAAGCACCGTTGATACCATAGCCGTGGCAGGCATAAAGAAAAGTGTTATTTTACACAGTTCGGCTTTCAATAAAGTGTTCAACACGCCGCAAATGCTTTCGTTACAAATGGTTGCCGAGCAGCCAGATCCGAGGGAATATGTGAATGTGCCACAGTCCGTAGGTATACTGCTCGAAGGTAGCTTCGCTTCAGTTTTTTTAAACCGTGCTGTGCCACCCGGAATTGAGGAAGAATATGTGTTGCCTGCAAAAAGCAAACCCACAAAAATGATTGTGATCGGTGATGGAGATATTTTTAAAAACCAGGTAAGCAGCAGGGATGGGTCTACATTTCCATTAGGGTTTGACAGGTATACGCAACGAAATTTTGGCAACAAGGCATTATTGCAGAATATCGCTGATTATTTAAGTAATGATAATAATTTGATCGTCCTGCGCAATAAGGAAGTTAAGATCAGGTTGCTGGATAAGGCCAAATTACGCACTGAAAAGTTACAATGGCAACTCATTAATGTACTGCTGCCATTGCTATTGTTAATATCATTCGCAATTTTTCAACATTATTACCGCAAACATAAGTATGCAAGGTAATTTTTATATTTTTGAAAACTGACTAGATCATACTATGAGATTTATTGTATCCACATCAACGCTTTTAAAACATCTGCAAACAGTTAATGGTGCTTCAAGCAGCAGTACTGTTTTGCCTATACTAGAAAATTTCTTGTTTGAGATTAAAGAAGGAAACTTAACGATATCTGCAACCGATTTACAGACGAGCATGACCACTTCGCTTCCTGTTGAATCGAAAGAGGGCGGTAAAGTTGCGGTGCCTGCCAGAATATTATTAGACACACTGAAAACCCTTCCAGACCAGCCAATCTCGTTCAATATTGACGACAGTACTTTCTCTATTGAGATCAGTGCCGGTGATGGTAAATATAAATTAAGTGGAGAAAATGGAGATGACTTTCCAAAGATTCCAGTTGTAGAAAATGCTTCTTCGGTTAATTTGCCTGCTTCGGTCCTAACGGAAGCCATCACAAAAACGATCTTTGCCGTAAGTAGTGATGAACTTCGCCCGGCTATGACAGGTGTGTACTGCCAGCTATCTGATCAGCACATTACATTTGTGGCTACTGACGCACACAAGTTAGTAAGATATAGACGTATGGACAGCAAAGCGGATAAAAGCTCTTCGTTCATTTTACCTAAAAAGGCTCTGACGTTGTTGAAAGCGGCGTTACCATCTACAGATATCAATGTGTCAGTAGATTACAACGCGACAAGCGCATTTTTTAAATTCGAAAACATTAATCTGGTTTGTCGTTTGATCGACGAGCGTTATCCAGATTATGAAGCGGTTATTCCAGCTAATAATCCTAACAAGTTGGTGATCGACAGGGCTTTGTTTCTAAACACCTTGCGCAGGGTGGTTATTTTTGCAAATAAAACGACACACCAGGTAAGGTTAAAAATCAATGGAAGTGAGTTGAATATCTCTTCTGAAGATTTGGATTTTGCCAACGAGGCGCATGAACGTTTAAGCTGCCAATATGAAGGTGAAGACCTGGAAATCGGTTTCAACGCAAAGTTCCTGATCGAGATGTTGAGCAACCTTAGTGGGGAAGAAGTGACACTGGAGCTTTCTACGCCAAACAGGGCAGGTCTGTTGATCCCTCAGACAAATGATGAAAATGAAGATGTGTTAATGCTGGTCATGCCAGTGATGCTTAATAACTATAATTAGTTCCAAAAACCACACGAATAACTAAAATAACTCACATAAGAAATGGCTTGGTTTTTGACCAAGCTATTTTGTTTTAACGCGAAAAATTATGAAAATTTCAATGTTGTTATCATCGAAAGCCTGGATGGCTTTTGTGATTTCTATTACTGGTCTCTTATTGCTTTCCTCTTGTGGAAAGGATGATGATATCACACCTGAACCAGTAGGTCCGGCAAAGGTAAAATATGTAAATACTGTTCAGGGTTCTGCTTCGCAAGATTTGTATGTCAATGACGCTAAAAAAAGTACAGAGCCAGTCGCCTATGGCAATGCTTCTGCTTACCTGGACATTACTTCAGGAGTTAATGTATTCAAAGTTCAAGATGCCGGGACGACTACAGTAAATGCTACTTCTCAAGCCTATCAAATTCCTATCGGTATTTATTTCTCCATATTTTATCATAAATTAGGTACTGGAGCATATACTGCCTTTGCAATTGAGGATAATATGTCGGCGCCGACTGCTGGAAAAGCGAAAGTAAGGTTCTTTAATCTCAATAGCTTTCTAAGTACATCCACACCAATCTCAATTTCTACTGTTGGTCAGACTGAAATTTTAGTTCCGAAGTTAGAATATGGCCAAGCTTCGATTTATTTCGAGGTAAACCCGGGAGCTCAATTCACATTTACTGCAACTGGCGTAACCAGTGCGCCTGTTTTTAACGGTGGAATTGTAGCCGGTAAGAATTATACGATTTGGATTGACGGCGCCTCAGCAACATCTTTGGCAGGCCATGCGATCCTGCAGAATTGAGTTTTGGGAAAGCGTAAAATTATTATGACAATTCTATTCTTAAAAATATCATGGTTATTGCCATGATATTTTTAATTTTGAGACTTAAATTATAAGGATTTGGAATTTTTTAGTTTTTTAGTAGACTTCCTCCTGCATATTGATAAGCACCTGGAAGAGATTATCAGAGATTATAGCACTTGGACATACGCAATTCTTTTTCTTATTATTTTTGCGGAAACCGGCTTTGTGGTAACACCATTTTTGCCGGGCGACTCGCTGCTCTTTGCCATGGGCGCACTGATTGCCGGTGGAAATACCGGGCTGAGCGTCTGGGTGATGATGCTGTTGCTTATCGTTGCAGCGATTTTGGGTAACACCCTGAATTATAAACTAGGTAGCTATTTTGGCGTCAAAGTCTTCAAGCCAAAAAATAAGATTCTCAAGCTCGAGTACTACAACCAATCGCATGAGTTTTTTGAAAAACACGGAGGTAAAGCAATTATTTTTAGTAGATTTTTGCCGATCTTTAGAACAATAGCTCCATTTGTAGCCGGTGTTGCAAAAATGCCTTTTGGCAGGTTCACCCTGTTTAATGTCATCGGTGGGGTAGCCTGGATCAGCAGTTTGTTATTGGCTGGATATTTATTGGGTCAGATTCCGGTAGTTAAAAATAATTTCGACATCGTTATTATAGTAATAGCTGTTGTTACTTTCTTCCCTGCGATCTACGCGGCAGTCAAATCTAAGTTCGCCAAGAAAACTGTTGCGGTCGTTGAAGCTGCCGTAACTAAAGAAGAAGGCATCCGTTAATTTTCCCGGTCCAGAACCAATGGCTTTGGGTTAAGCTTTTTCGTCCGCTTAAGCAGTTCGGTCTCCTTGAGTAGTTTAGTTCTTTTGCTGGATTTGTTCATGTTCTTTAACAAGGGTTGTCCTGCGTCAACCCAGGCTGTGTACCAGTAGGATCCTATGCTTAAAATCGCTGAGCGCATTTGCCGTTCCACCATATGTTCCATCTGATCGTGATATCTCTTTGAATAGGCAAGCGAATATTGCCTGCTTACCAGGTTGTTTCGCTTTGAATAATCGTATTTTTTATGCGAAGGAAAGTTGGCATTGAGCCTGGCTTCGAAACGGAGTACGGTATCTACCAACTGATGCGAATGCTTGACAATCTTCCAGGCTTCTTTCAAGGGGCTTTCTATATACCTGGCGGCACCAACTATATAATTATACCGTTTGGCAAATAGCTCAGGTAGCCTGCTTTCCCAAAAGGCATGAATACCAACCTGGTTGGTAAGCTGTCCGTTATGGTTTTGAGTAGTGTGGAGTGGCACATGAGCATCCGCAATATAGTGACCCAGGTAGGCGGAATAGATCAAAATTCTTAGGGAGTCTCTTTCTTTGAAGGCGTTCAGCAACTTATAATAACTCTTTTGAATCTGCCAGGGTAAGATGCCATTCTGATTCAACTTAACAAGTCCGTATTTTTTTACTGCATCCTCCCATTTATAAGGGATACTGTCGATATGTGCCTCGTAGCATTCCACATCAAGGTAATGCCGGGCAGCTTCCGCCGTGTCTGCGTACCTGCGTTTGTCAGGGTCGACCGCATGATCTGCAAGATACTTGATATGGTCTTTATAAAATTGATTGATACCCGCGGGAAGTGTGAATACCGCCAGGCGGTTAATGCGCATGTGGGCAAAGAACCCCCAGGAACCGCAAAGGATCAAAGTTGTAATCAGACTTACAGTAATTCCGAATTTTCTCATTACTGTAAGTCTATACAAAGTTGGCTATCGCCCGGTAATTATTCTATACTTTTTCCCTTCATAGCCGAAGAGACGGCTACATCCATCACTCTTTCGGCAAATGGGCGGGTAAATTCGTTCAATTCATCGGCTTTTTTTAAGATTTGGTCCTTTTCTGCACTGTTCAATGCGGTTTTCAAAGCTTGTATGTAGATTTTTGTATCCTTGATTTCTTCAGGAGTCAGGTATACGGCGTGTTTCTCAATGAAACGTTCGGCGGTATAAACGAGTTGTTCTCCTTCGCTTCTTGCTTCGATCAGCATGCGCTGCTCAACGTCGCTCTTCGCGTGCGTAATGCTGTCTACCAGCATTTTCTCTACTGCATCATCCGTTAAGCCGTAGCTTGGTTTGATGTCGATCTCCTGTTTCACGCCGGAACGAAGTTCAATCGCCTGCACGGTAAGAATTCCATCCGCATTTAGGATAAAGTTGATGTCTACTTTCGGCAAGCCTGCTGGCATTGCCGGAATTCCTTTAAGGTCGAATTCTGCCAATTTCCTGTTTTCTTTTACCAGGTCGCGCTCACCCTGAAATACAGAGATCTTCATGTTCACCTGACCATCCAGGGAAGTGGTATACTGCCGACCTGCTTTTGTAGGCACTTTTGCGTTTCTGGGGATGATGACATCCATTAATCCGCCCATAGTTTCAATACCCAGCGACAGCGGAGTTACGTCTAATAAAAGTATATCTGACCGGTTTCCGGCCAATATATCAGCTTGGATTGCTGCACCCAGGGCAACCACTTCATCGGGGTTGATCTGATCATGTGGCTCGCGGCCAAAGAAATCGGCCACTTGCTTTTTGATGTATGGTGTGCGCGTAGAACCGCCAACCAATACCACTTCATCGATTTCGGCAGTAGTCAATTTCGCATCGCTCAGCGCCAGTTTGCAGGAAGCAATGGTTTCCTCAACTTTAGGCGCTATCAGTTGCTCAAATGTTTGCTTGTCTAACGTACACCAAATTTTGCCAAGTTGCTCGTTATAGAGATTTTGACTGCTAAGTGCTTTCTTAGCGGCTTCAGCTTTTAGTCGCAATGACTGCATCAAAGCAGGATCTGCAGCTAGTTCCGTAGCATTTAAATTATTCTTTTCAATCCAGTAATGAACAATGGCACGGTCAAAGTCATCGCCACCTAAAAAGGTATTTCCATTGGTGGACAGCACTTCGAAAATGCCATTTTGAATGGAAAGGATGGATACATCGAATGTACCACCACCTAGATCATATACCGCAATTGTTTTTTGCTGGGTAGGGTCGAGGCCAATACCATAAGCCAGACTGGCAGCAGTAGGCTCGTTCACGATCCTTAATACGTCTAATCCAGCTAAACGGCCTGCGTCTCTTGTGGCTTGACGCTGACTGTCGTTGAAATAAGCCGGAACGGTGATCACCGCCCGGTTCACCGGAGTTTTAAGGGCATGCTCGGCACGAGCTTTCAGTTCTTTTAGAATCTCAGCTGAAAGTTCAATCGGTGTGTAAAACTTATCACCTGCTTTGATCTTTACTAAAGTATCGTTCTCATCGTCTATGATCTTGTAGGAGAAGGTATCCTGGTGACCAGCCACATCTTTGTAAGAACGGCCTAATAAACGTTTGACAGAGAATATGGTGTTTTCAGGATCGGTTGTAAGGAATTCTTTGGCTTCATTACCAACAAGGGTATCTCCCTGTTTATTGAAGTGGACGACCGAAGGAACTAGTAGGCCTTTTCCGGTGTCATTGATCACCACTGCTTTTTTATCAGGGTTGATGAAAGCGACCAGACTATTTGTAGTCCCTAAATCAATTCCAACGATGATTTCTTCTTTCTGCAGGGAACCTGTTGCCAGGTTAATGGATATCTTTGCCATAGTCTGGCAAATTTAGGAATGTTTAAGGTTCTTTTTGTAGGAATGTTGCAATGTTTTATAGGTCTTTTAAATTTTTAGCGCTTTCCTAATGACTGCAATTGAAGAAAAAAGTACGGATATAATTTGGGTATTATTTAAAGTCATCATGGCCTATATTCGCAGATCTCTTAACAAGCTTGTAAAATTGCCTCTAGTGAGCGGTATGAAATTCGGCTTAACCCTGTTTGTTAATTTATAAGTTCTTTTTGATGAATATTATAAAGCCAAAGTACAATATCCTGGTAGCTGTCTGTTCCCTTTGGCTGGTTATTGAGTTTAAGGAATCTGTCGAACGCTACATCCATATAGGCAAACATAGCACTGTTGTATTTCTGCCAGAAAGCCCTGTCTGCCGCCAAATCGCTGATGGTTACTTTATTGATGGTTTTGTAAAGCTGCTCATAATCTTCCGGTGACTTCAAGCGGATTTCAAAC
>JAPSHM010000051.1 GCA_031179845.1 Pedobacter sp. | reverse complement strand
GACCGAGATAGCCAGGGTTACCCGCAAAATGATCAATATTAAACGGGCTATTGTGATTACAGTCAGACAGCTATAACAAGTCAAAAATGAGATCGATTATAATTATTAGCCAATTGATGCTAACGCTGTGCTGTTCTGCTAGCGCACAGCTGAAAGAAGATGCTAAAATCACCGTCTCGGAGAAATTTTCTTCGGGCGGTTTTCCATTGGTAAATCGGCAGAATGCAGCCCAAATCTACATAGACAATGCAGATGCTGCTGTCGTATCTATTGCCGCAAATGCACTGAAAAATGATGTTCAGTTGGTCACGGGCCTTAGTCCCAAAATAGACATAGCTGGTAAAGTAAATGGGCCGTTTTGTATCCTCATGGGGACCATTGGTAGATCCAGAACAATTGATCAGCTGATACTCCGAAAAAAGCTGGATGTATCGACTATTGAAGGTAAATGGGAAACGTTCAGTATTTCAATTATAGAAAATCCGGAGCCAGGCATACGGAAAGCATTGGTTATCGTAGGAAGTGATCCCAGGGGAACAGCTTTCGGAATTTTTGAACTGTCAAAAGTGATCGGTGTTTCCCCCTGGTACTGGTGGGCAGATGCACATCCCGTATCAAAAAAGAACATCTGGATCAATGGATTGATGGTATCAAGCCCTCCCTCTGTCAAATACCGGGGCATTTTTCTAAACGATGAAGACTGGGGCCTTCAGCCCTGGGCAGCGAAAACATTCGAACCGGAGACCGGCGATATTGGCCCTAAAACCTATTCACGGATCTTCGAATTGCTGCTTAGGCTAAAAGCAAATTTGATCTGGCCGGCTATGCATCCCAGTACCAAAGCATTCTACCATTACCCGGATAATGAAAAAGTAGCCGCTGATTATGGTATTGTGGTTGGCTCCTCACATGCCGAACCTATGTTACGCAATAATGTAAGCGAATGGACTCAAAACATGGGTAGCTTTAATTACCTGACAAACAAAAAGGAGGTTTACAATTATTGGGAATCAAGAGTTAAAAAAACCAAAAATAACGATGCAGTTTATACGTTAGGCATGCGGGGCGTTCATGACAGCGGCATGGAAGGTGTTAAAAGTGTGAAAGAAGCCATTCCTCTACTGGAAGGTATAATTCAAGACCAACGACACCTGCTTCAAAAATATATCAATCCGAATGTGAAAGCTGTTCCACAGGTCTTCACCGTCTATAAAGAAGTGTTGGATATCTATGATGGTGGAATTAAATTACCTGAAGACATTACCTTAGTATGGCCTGACGATAATTATGGGTACATCCAGCGCTTAAATAATGAAAAAGAAAATGAGCGTTCAGGGGGTTCTGGAGTCTATTATCATGCCTCTTATTGGGGTCGACCTCACGATTACCTCTGGCTTGGCACTGCGCATCCTGGGCTGATCCGCGAAGAAATGATGAAGGCCTATCAAACAAAATCGGATCGCTTATGGGTTTTAAATATTGGTGATATTAAACCTGCTGAATATCACATGCAACTTTTTTTGGATATGGCCTATAAAGCCGAACCATTTATGGAAAGTAGCTACACAAAGGAACATTTATCCCGTTGGTTATCTTCCATTTTCGGAATGGAAAATGCCCATCCGATTACAAATGTTTTATGGCAGTATTACCAGCTTGCCTTTGAACGTAAACCAGAGTTTATGGGATGGAGTCAGGTGGAGCCAATTACAAAAACTAATTTCAGCAACTACAACCACTTCTATTATGGAGATGAGGCGCAGAAGCGATTAGACCAGTATGAAGAACTTGCCGCTGCGGTAAAAAAGATGCGGCCAACAATGAAGGCCAGGGACACAGATGCATTTTATCAACTGGTATATTATCCGGTAACTGGCGCTGCGCTAATGAATAAAAAGTTTCTCTATAGCGATAAAGCGATGTGGTATGCTAAACAGAACAGGGCAAGCGCGGCGGATTACGCTTTTTTAGCCAAACAAGCTTATGATGATATTGTTGAAGAAACCAATTTTTACAATACGAAGTTGAGCGCCGGAAAATGGGAACATATGATGTCTATGGCCCCACGGGACTTACCGGTTTACCAGGCACCGAATGTATTCTCGACCGCAATAGATTCATCAGGGACCTGGGGTATTTCACCGGAAGGTTTTGTGCATAAGGATTCCGCTTTGATTGCAAGCCCGAATAAGGATTTCGTGCTTCCCACATTTAACCGGGTAAGTAATAGAAGTTATTTCATTGATATATTTTTGAGCGCGGCTAAAAGATTGCACTGGAAAAGTAAAACCGTGCCCTGGGTTAAATTGTCACAAACTTCCGGTACACTGAGCCCGATCTCCGGAAAAAAAGATCAGCGTATTTGGGTTAGCATTGACTGGGATAAAGTGAACAGCACCAACACTGTACTTAGCTTCATTGCTAACGGTAAAAAACGTGATGTTACCCTAAACGTAAACAGGGAATTAAATGCCGGGCTTGAAACGTATAAAGGGTTTGTAGAAGATAATAAATACATTACTATTTCCGCGTCAAAATTTAGCAGAAAAATGGACAAGGGTGGGCAGTATTGGGACTTGATCAGCGACCTCGGTCATAATGGTGAAAGCCTGATCGCCTCTCCATTTCGTGGAATAAAAATTCCAGACCTGAAAAGTAAGTTACCAGCGCTTCATAACAATGCTTTCGTGGAATATGATTTTTATACGCTGACGGCCAGTTTCCCAGACCTTGTGATTTCCACATTACCAACGCATCCGGTCAATAACAATTACCGGATGCGCTATGCTGTATCTGTAGATAACGGGCCAGTAAAGATTGTAGACTTTAAAACTCAGGGCAGAAGCGAAGAATGGAAGCAGAATGTATTGACGAATACCGCCATCAGAAAGATAAACATCGGAGAATTAAATTCAGGGAAGCATACGCTACGCATTTACATGATAGACCCCGGAGTTATTTTAGATCGCATATGGATTGATTTTGGTGGCCTGAAAAAAGGATACAGAATGTATTGATTTCTTTACTGCGCAAACAGGATGAAACAGGATGCAGGCCTTATAAAAAGAAAGTACATTAGTACAATTAGTAACCATTTATAAACCTATACTATTCCTTGCCACAAGGCGAGGCAAACGTATGCAGTCCGACCTACTCATGATGTTTAAATATAACCAATTAAATAACTGTTTTAATATAAAGACTCTTTATTTGTTTACCCTGCTGTTTGTCGTAACACCTGCTGTTGCTCAATATGTCGACCATGTTGGAAATGATGTCAGTACCCCTTTGCACCTGTTGAAGCCTGCCTACATTACGCCCTATGGTGAAACAACACCGGCAACTGTTAGGGTAGCTTTGGATAGGGTTTACAATTACCTGGATACGACAACTCCATTTCAGTTAATTGATAAAACCAGCGGCAAGGCTATCGTAGATTTAAAGAACGTGAACTCAAATTCAATATTTGAACCAGGAGATTACCGGTTAACGAGTTACGAATGGGGTGTGACCTATACCGGAATGTTGGAAGCTGCTGAGGCAACGGGCGACAAGAAATTCAGTAACTATACGATCTCCAGGATCAACTTTCTGGCAGATGTCGTAACGGCTTATCAAAACTTTCTAAAATCAAATAAAGGTGCAGTGACGCCGATACGGTCTGTCCTGGATCCACATGCACTGGACGATGCCGGGTCTATTGCTGCCGCGATGATTAAAGCACAAAGGACAGGTCAGATCACCTCAAATCTTCGTCCGGTGATTGACAACTACCTAAATTACATCATGACCAAAGAGTATCGTTTAAATGATGGAACTTTGGCGAGAAACAGACCACAGCCCAACACCCTCTGGCTGGATGACCTGTACATGAGCTTACCGGCAATCGTACAAATGGGCATCTTGACTAACGATACTAAGTATTTTGATGAGGCCATCAAACAGTACCAATTGTTTGCCAATAGAATGTTTAACCCCAAAAACGGGTTGTATATGCATGGCTGGGTGCAGGATATGGACCCTCATCCACAATTCCACTGGGCCCGGGCAAATGGATGGGCCCTCATGACCAAAATTGAAATACTTGATGCATTGCCAATGAGCCATTCCGCAAGACCAATTATTTTAAACCGGCTGAAAGAACAGGTAAATGGCTTGGCTGCGTTACAGGATGGAACAGGGTTTTGGCACCAGCTGCTGGACCGCAACAATTCTTATTTAGAAACTTCCGCCACCGCAATTTATGCCTATTGTATCGCACGGGCAATTAATAAAGGCTGGCTGGATGCCAAAGCATACGGGCCGATGGCGCTACTGGCATGGAATGCAGTAAGTACCAAGATAAATGCCAAAGGGCAGGTTGAGGGTACCTGTGTGGGTACCGGAATGGGATTTGATCCGGCATTCTATTACTACCGACCAGTAAATGTATTTGCCGCCCACAGCTATGGACCTGTTCTTTTAGCCGGCGCAGAAACTTATAGGATGCTCGAAAAACATCCATTTAATATCAATGACAGTGCTGTACAGCTTTATAAATAACAATGAACTCTCTTATGAACATAAAAGCAGGAACACTTTGCGTATTGCTCTTGGCCACTTCACAGGTCTTTTCTCAGTCTAAACCCGTAAAGCAAATTCAGTACCTTTCAGGGACAGACAATGTACATACCAAAACATGGGATTTCTGGGCCACAGGTGGCCGAAAAAGTGGCGTTTGGTCGAAAATTGAAGTGCCCGCGCATTGGGAACAACAAGGATTTGGTAGTTATAATTATGGACGTAACTATGTTACCTACGGAAAGAATTTTCGCTTTGCGGATGAAAAAGGGATCTACAAGCATCAATTCACGGTGCCGGCCAATTGGAAAGATAAAGAAGTCTACATTGTTTTTGAAGGTGCCATGACGGATACTGAGCTGAAAATCAATGGTAGATCTGCCGGAGAAGTACATAAAGGTGCTTTTTATCGATTCCGATACAACATCAGCGACAAGATAAACTATGGAGGTAAGAACGAACTGGAAGCGCTGGTGAGTAAAATGTCTTCGGATAATTCGGTAAACAATGCCGAACGCCTCGCAGATTACTGGATATTTGGCGGGATCTTCAGGCCGGTTTACCTGGAAGCTTTCCCAAAGGAACATATCGACTGGACCACGATCGACGCCAGGGCAGATGGGACCTTCAACATGAATGTACACCTGAATAAGGTGAAGCAGGGTAGGACAGTTCAGGCAGAAATCATGGATGCGAAAGGAAAGGTTCTGGCAACGGTAAGGTCGTCGCCGGTGACAACAGATTCCGTCATCAATATAAAGGCTGCATTGAAAGACCCGGCATTATGGACGGCAGAAAGCCCAAATCGTTACCAGGTGAGAACTTCGATTCTAAGCAACGGTAAAAGTATATATGAAACTACTGATAAATTCGGCTTCAGAACCATTGAAATCAGAAAAGGAGACGGAATCTTCCTGAATGGTGTGAAAATTAAAATGAAAGGTGTGAACAGACATGTTTGGTGGCCGGAAACCGGACGTGCAGTGAATCCAGAGATCGACCTGATGGATGTGAAGCTGATCAAGGAAATGAACATGAATGCAGTTCGTTGTTCGCATTATCCGCCAGACCAGAGCTTTTTAAACATTTGCGACTCACTCGGCCTGTATGTCCTGGATGAACTGGCGGGTTGGCAAAAGGCCTATAGTACCAAAGCAGGCAGACCCCTGGTTAAAGAAATGGTCATCCGGGACACCAATCATCCTTCCATTATTTTTTGGAGCAACGGAAATGAAGGTGGACATAATTTTGAACTGGATGATGACTTTGCAAAGTATGATCTTTCCAATCGCCCTGTAATCCATGGCCATCATAAACCCGGAAATGCCTTCAATGGCATTGATTGTAACCATTATGAAAACTATTACAGCACAAAAAAGATTCTCGCCGATAGCAACATTTATATGGTCACCGAATTTCTTCATGCCCAGGATGACGGGGGTGGTGCTGCTTCCCTTTCCGATTTCTGGGACCTGCACTGGACAGAGAAACGAGGTGCCGGTGGCTTTATCTGGGACCTGGCAGATGAAGGTCTGGTGCGTACCGATCAAAATAATACCATAGACGTGAACGGGGTGAATGCCCCTGACGGGCTGGTAGGTCCGCATCGCGAAAAAGAAGGCAGTGCCTATGCCATCCGGGAAATCTACAGTCCGGTTAAGATTGATATGAAAGTACTTCCTCATGATTTCAATGGTGAGATCACTATTGAAAACCGTTACCATTTTACCAACATCAATCAATGCAGTTTTAAATGGGAACTACTTAATTTTAAAGCTCAGGATGAATCAGAAAGCGGCTATACGGTATTGAAACAGGGAGGAGCAACCGCACCATCGATCGCTCCCCTCGCAAAAGGGAAATTGAAAATTGATCTGTCAACGGACTGGAAAAGCCATGATGCATTCGCGCTCAGCGCTTTCGACCCTTCAGGAGCAGAAGTATACCGGTGGGTATGGAAAGTTAAAACCAATCCGCAGTTGTTTTCCAGCTCCATAGCACGAAAACCAATCAATTTAGAAGGTGTAAAGGTTACTGATACCGACAGTACCCTAACCATGAAAGCAAGCGGAATCTCGGTAACGCTGAGCAAAAAGACAGGCAAGCTAATCCAGTTGGCCAATGAAAGTAGTGCCCCGCTCTCTTTTCATAATGGACCTGTGCTGGTTGCCGGGAATGCGGTTTTCGCTACGATGAAACAATATCCGGAAGGCGATGCTTTTGTGGCCGAGGTCACTTATTCCGGAGATATGAAATACGTTCGCTGGAAAATGCATGCGAATGGCTGGCTTGAAATGACGTATGAGTATGCACTTACCGGAGATCATAAATTTGCAGGAATAAGCTTCAGTTACCCTGAGAACTATGTTCTGGGCGCAAAATGGCTGGGAAAAGGTCCTTCGAGGGTTTGGAAGAATCGTTTACAGGGCGGCACCTATAATGTCTGGGAAAATCGCTACAACAATACACATACCGGAAGTGCGCCCTGGATCTATCCTGAATTTAAAGGGTATTTCTCTGACGTAGTGTGGATGGAAATGAATACGGTCCAGGGTAAATTCACGATAGCATCTCAAAATGATGACCTGTTTGTCCGCCTCTTCGATTTTTACGGCCTGAGCGGAGAAGCATCTCATCCGGAACTGCCGGTAGGTGATATTTCTTTCCTTGATGCCATTCCTCCAATCGGAAGTAAACTGGCATTGAATGTTTCCCCGGATGCCAAAAATCTCGGGCCGGCAGGAGAATTGAACCATTTGAGCGGAACAAAGAAAAGAACGCTGATGTTCTATTTTGGTTTGCCTAAGCCCGATGGAGAGAACAGACAGTTCACCATGCCCAAAGAGAACATTCTAACCAATTGAGTTTGCTGCGGTAAAACGACTACAATATACCTATACAACAATGAGAACAATGCGATTTAGATTCATGTCGCTGGCCTTCGGTCTGTGGAGTACGATGAGCTGTGCACAGGTTCCTACAAGCTTTAAGTTCAGTTTCAACGCCCTTAAATCAGGTGAAGACTATGAAGCCGTCTCTGCGGTGGATATGTATACCAAAGAAAAAGGCTGGGGCTTCGATTTCAATACGAGTAATAGGGCTGAAGACCGACCGTATTACTTCTCAGTTGCAGTTCCTGAAGGGAATTACAAAGTAACTGTTACACTTGGAAACAAAAAGCGTGCTGCCGTAACTACAGTAAAAGCTGAATCACGCCGGCTCATGCTTGAGGCTGTCACAACAAAAGCTGGAGAATCGGTTAGGAAAACATTTATGGTCAATGTGAAAGACCGGAGCATCAATAACGGGGAGGTGGTTGCTTTAAAAACCAGGGAACTGACAAAGTTGGACTGGGATGAGAAGCTGACCCTGGAATTTGCGGGGCGGCCAGCCTTGCAAGCTATTGAACTGAGCAGGGTGGAAGACCAGGTTACCGTTTATCTGGCTGGAAACTCAACTGTGGTCAACCAGGAAGATGAACCCTGGGCATCCTGGGGACAAATGATCCCGCGATTTTTTAAACCGGGGGTGTGTTTTGCCAATCATGCAGAATCAGGCCTTACCCTGGGTTCATTTATTGGCAGCAAGCGGCTGATAAAAATATTGAGCATCATTAAACCTGGTGATTATCTTTTCATAGAGTTTGGTCATAATGATCAGAAGGATAGGGGACCAGAAGCCGGAGCCTATAAATCCTACTCCAAACATCTGAGAACATTTATTACAGCAATCAGGGAAAAGGGGGCGATTCCGGTGATCCTGACCTCTACGAGTCGCCGATCCTTTCAAAACGGAAAGATTGTAAACTCCCTGGGTGACTTTCCAGATGCAGCCCGAAAGGTGGCCAGTTCGGAAAACGTCGCTTTGATCGATTTGAATGTGCTTACTACAACCTTCTACAATGCTTTGGGGGAAAGTGGCTCCAAAAAGGCCTTTGTGCACTACCCGGCAAATTCCTATCCTGGACAGGTTCAGCCATTAGCGGATAACACCCATTTCAACACTTATGGTGCTTACCAGATCTCCAAATGTGTGATCGAAGGTATCAAATCTGCAAAACTCGGCCTGGCAGATTACCTGATCGATAGAACGACAACTTTTGATCCGGCCAACCCAGATGCGGTAAGCAGTTGGCATTGGCCGGAAAGTCCGGGAAGCAATGTGCTGAAACCAGACGGAAATTGAGCTATCTGGATTTGGCAATTCCTTCAGTAGTCATGATCACCCGTTTGATACTGCCATCTTTATTGTAATACAAATGGTCAATGCAAACGGATCGTCTATAACTGCCTCCATCTGTATTTAATCCGCCATTGTGATAAATGAAGTAGGACTTGCCTTTGAAGTCTATGATCGCCTGATGATTTGTATTCGAGTTGCCTGCAATTTCATTTAAAATGCCTTTATATACCCAGGGACCATTGATATTTTTACTCATTGCATAGGCGATCTTCTCTGGAAATTGTGTCGCGTAGGATAAATAGTACCAGCCTTTGCGGTAATGGATCCAGGGCGCCTCAGTGAATTCAGGAAGAGATACCGTTTGTATGGGGCCGTCCAATTCCACCATGTTCTTTTTCAGTTTTGCGTAATAACATCTGGTATTGCCCCAAAACAAATAGGCCTGTCCATCCTGGTCTATAATAACAGATGGATCAATGTCATCCCAGCTGATCTTGGTGTCCGTGGTCATGTCATTCGTGATCAGTGCTTTGCCTAAGGCGTCTTTGAATGGACCTGTTGGACTATCAGATACAGCCACGCCAATGGCTTTGCCATTAATGGTGTTGTGTGTAATAGACACATACCAATAGAATTTACCGTCGCGTTCGATCACTTGAGAAGCCCAGGAATCACCCTTTGCCCAGGAAAAATCTTTGGCACGAAGCGGCACTTTATGTTCTTTCCAATTCAGCATATCAGCCGAAGAATAGCAAAGCCATTCATGCATTTCATAGAATTCTTTTCCTTTCGGTGCCTGATCATGCCCCGTGTAGAGGTAAACAGAATCACCGTATACAAAAGCGGCAGGATCTGCCGTGTATTTATCTTTTATGATCGGGTTACCTGCCGGCTTAAATTTGACAGCTTCCTGTGCCCCGGCCAGTGGAATAACTGCCGAACAGATCAGCAAGGTCAGGTAAAGTGGTTTTATAGTTTGGATCATCTTTTTTCTTATTGTACGAGTAATTTTTTCAGTTCTTTTTTCTTTACCTGAAGGATTGTGCCATGCCTCAATCCTTTAGGTACGCTGATCTTTTCAGATACATCTGTCCAATTCTTCAGATCTGAAGAAAGTATAGCGCCATATTGATGAGCAGTGTATTTATCAAAATAGACCAGCCAGTCTTTCCCCCTTTTGAGGGCAGTTGGACCCTCCGCCCAATAGTCTCCGGTAATTGGACTACTGGCAGCAGAGTAGGGGCCAGTAAGCCTGTCGCTAAATGCAAGCCTCAGGTTTTTTTTCGCCGGCTCCCTTGTTTCATCCTTCAGGAACATTGCCCATTTGCCTTTATCTTTTACTATGGTAGCATCAATCACGTTGAACCCCGGATCATACAACAGCTTAGTTTCAGAGAACGTATTGAAATCTTTCGTGGTCACATAATACATCCGGTGATTGTACCCATCATCAGCTTTAGAAGCTGTCTCGGGAAATTTGCCGATGATGGTTGTCGCCCAATAGATCATATAAGTTTTACTTTCGGGATCATAGGTGATTTCCGGAGCCCAGGTATTCCTTGCGCCTTCCTCTTTTGCCATTACAGGAATAAACTGCTGCTCAGACCAGCTGATGAGGTCTTTTGAATTCGCATAGCCAATACCTTTATCTTTCCAGCTTACCGTCCATACCATATGGAACAAACCATCCGCGCCGCGAATGATACAAGGATCCCGCATCAGCTTGTCTTTGCTAACGGTTGGCGTTAAAAAGGAACTGTCATTTTTAAGCGCTTTCCAATGGTAAGCATCTTCACTATAGGCGAGATGAAGACCGTCTTCTCCATTGCCTTTGAAATAGGCAAATATAAATGGATCATTTGCAGACTGAGCCTTTCCAGTTAGCTGGCAGCCTAAAATCAGGAATAAGACGGTCAAAAGTCTATTCATCGAAACTACGTTTAAGCACATCGGGGCTATATCAGTTTAAGTACAACTACAGATTGTGCGGGAAGTTCTACACTCAACTGAGCGCCTTCTTTTTTTGCTCCATTGAATTTCGAAATTCCAACTTTGCCAGGATCAGCGAAAGTATTGATATCTGTAACACTTTTTGAGGTAAGGATCTGTCCGGTAACGGATTTCCATGACAAGCCGTCTAAAGACGTTTTTAAATTGATCTTATTTTTCGGATCAAGGTTTACCAACGAAATATGGATTGCACCTGTAGCATCCTGGGACGCAGAAATATTCAGTGCTTTAATCTTTTCGTTTTCTGAAACATAGTCCGGGCTTACGAAATCTATAGGCAAATATTTGGCGTCCTGATGCACCTGGAAAAGGTCAAAAACATGGTAAGTCGGGGTGAGCAGCATTTTGTCCTTTTCCGTAAGAATCAGTGCCTGCAGCACGTTGACAGTTTGCGCCAGGTTGGCCATTTGTACGCGGTCGGAATGGTTGTTGAAGATGTTCAACGTTGTTCCGGCGATTAAGGCGTCACGCAGACTATTTTGCTGGTAAAGGAAGCCTGGATTGGTGCCTGGTTCCACATCGGTCCAAATGCCCCACTCATCTACGATCAAAGCAATCTTTTTATCAGGATCATATTTATCCATAATTGCCGAATGTTTGGAAACGATCTCCTCCATTTTCAGGCAATTTTTCATGGTATTGAAATACTGTTTTTCATTGAAGTCCGTGGCGGAACCCTTTTTTGACCAGTTGCCGGTAGGCAGGGTGTAATAGTGAAGCGTTAAACCCCACATCTGGTTTCCAATGTTCTTCATGCAAGTCTCTGTCCAGTCATAATCTTCTGCATTGGCACCACTTGCTATTCTTTTAAGTGGGGCACCTGCATAATTGCGCGCGTAGGTTGCATACCTTTTGTACAAATCACTGTAATACTGGGCGGTCATGTTGCCTCCACAGCCCCAGCTTTCGTTTCCTACTCCCCAGAAAGACACTTTCCATGGCTTCTCCCTGCCATTCTCCTTGCGAAGGGAGGCCATCGGACTGATCCCGTCAAAGTTCAGGTATTCTACCCATTTGGCCATCTCTTCTACTGTGCCGCTACCCACGTTTGCGGCGAAATACGGCTCACAATTGATCATTTCACAGAGTTGCAGGAACTCATGCGTACCGAAACTGTTGTCTTCGATCACGCCACCCCAATTGGTGTTCACCATTTTAGGCCTTTCACTTCTTGATCCAATTCCATCCCTCCAATGATACTCGTCCGCGAAACATCCCCCGGGCCAGCGCAGGTTCGGAACTTTTATCTTTTTTAAGGCATCGACCACGTCCAGTCTGATGCGGTCTTTGTTCGGAATGGTAGAATTTTCATCCACCCAAAAACCGTCGTAGATACAACGACCAAGGTGTTCGGCAAAATGACCATATATTTGCTTGCTAATGATCTGTTTACCACCTGGTTTCAGGTTAAGTTTGGTAACATGTTGGGCGTTGCCGGCAAAGGGGGCTAGCAGGGCCAAAAGGATAAAACGGAATGGTTTCATTTTTTGGTTTTAGATTAGAGGTTTATAATTTGGTTAGATGCGGATCGCAGGGTTTGCACCCTTTGATCCTATTTGAACGGATGATACTATTTCATAGGGATTTTGATGACATAGAATGAATAAGCTTTCAAAGAAATGTTTAGTGCTCCAGACTTCAACTTAACATCCCCCTGTTTAGGAGATATGGCTGATGGCTGTTCAAATGAATTCACCTGGTTGAACGAGCTGCCCGTCATTTCAGCGATAAGCCCAGTGGTTTTAAACTTCTTGGCATTCTCCACCTGGAAAATCGCAGATTTCTGTTGATCAGCATAGTTTACGATCTTGATGATCAATTCCTTTTTTTGCTGGTCAATAACCGCCGAAGCATACAACCCATCTTGTCCGGTCACCGCTTTGTGATCCAATAATATCGAAGCAACTGCCGTGCCTTTATTTAAAGAAAATGATTTCTGAACGTAATAGTCAGGCGTGCCATAACATTGCAGGTTATCCACCCAGATCATATCAGGTGCCCATTGCCAGGCATCGATATGCGCGAAAAGAGGCGCATAAGAAGCCATCTCCACCACATCCGCGTTGCGTTCCAGTCCCGTCATAAACGCCGCAGCTGCAATGGCACTTTGCCAGTTGTTTCTTTCACTGCCCACAAGGGTTCGGTCGGCATGTACCGCATACTCACCAGCGAAAACTTTACTGCCATTTCTTGGATAGTTATCATACCTTCCAGCGCTTTTCAAAAACCAGTCAGCAGGACGATAGTAATGCTCATCGATAATGTCCGTTTTCGATTCCCGCAACCTGTCATTCAGGAAATGGAATCGCTCGCTGTCCGGATCAGTTCCAGAACTCGCAATCACTTTAAAATCAGGGTATTTAGACTTGATCGCCTTTTTAAAGATCTCTAAACGTTCCAGGTATTGTGGGCCCCAATTCTCGTTCCCTATACCCATCATCTTTAGATTAAAGGGTTTTGGATGTCCGAGGTCCGCACGAATCTTTCCCCATTTGGAATTGATATCGCCATTGGCAAATTCAATAAGATCGAGGGCATCCTGTACATAAGGATCCAACTGATCCAGCGCAGCCACTTCTGCGGTGTTGTATTGACAGGCCATGCCGCAGTTTAAGATCGGCAGGGGTGCTGTACCCATATCTTCGGCCAACTGAAAATACTCAAGAAAGCCAAGACCGAAGGTCTGATAGTAATCAGGGGCTGCCCGGTGTGCAAATTCCGTATTCCATCTGTTCACCATGGTCTGCCTTTCTTCAACCGGCCCGATCGTCTTTTTCCACTGGTACCTGTTGGCCAGGTCGGTCCCTTCTACAATGCAACCACCTGGAAAACGAATAAAGCCTGGCTTCATGTCGGCCAGCATCTGTACCATATCTGCCCTTAAGCCGCCCGGACGTTTTTTCCAGGTGTCTTCCGGGAACATAGAAAGCATGTCCAGATCAATCTTACCTTTACCTTCAAGCCAAATGGTCAGTTTTGCTTTCGGCTCGGTTTCAGTCGCGTAAAAACTTGCTGACTGTTTATGCCAGTTATCACCCACTTCTGTAGGGTCCATTTTACCATGACCAATTACCTTATTGTCCTTATTCATCAATTCAAACCGCAGTTTAATACCTTTTGCAGCTTGTCTGTATAAGACTGAAAAATCATATCGCAATCCTTTCCTGATGCCCATGCCTTTAAAGCCTTCATTGGTAAGGCTCAGGCTGTCAGTCGCCGGAGTTGCCCTGTTCACCTGCAAATACCTGGGATTGTTTTGGTTATCTCCTTTCCGGTTGACCACCAGCAATTCGCCTTCAGCCGCCTTCTTTGGATATATCGTCCAACCCATCAAAGGTTTGCCGAATTCAAACGAACGGTTTTTAATAAGTTCAGCATAAAGTCCGCCATCTGCGCCAAAATTGATGTCCTCGAAGAACACGCCCCACATGTCAGCAGAGATCTTTGCCGCTGGTCGGTCAGCATTTACTTTAAATACGAAATTGGATTGGGCAAGGGCATTTGAAGAGCTGGAAAACAGCGGCGTCAGAAAGACAAATGCCAGAAGTATCCTATGAAGTGTATAACTACGGGTCATGTAACTAGGTTTAAGAATATATTCAGTTGATCAATTAATAGTGAAATTAACAATAATTGTCAATTTAACGTTTAATGTTTAAAATTTATTTAGCAGCGCGGAATACTTACTGACAAAATCCTATCTTCGGAATAGTTATTAACAACCAAATGAATATAAACCTAACTTGCTGTCTTCGAACCGTAGTTCTAAGCGGTATCACGATTGCCCTGTCGGCCTTGTCGACGATGGCTCAGAAATCGGATAAATCAGCTTATCTTTTTACCTACTTTACTGGTAACAGCGGTTCAGAAGAGTCTATCCGTTTTGCGCTTAGTAATGATGGATATACTTATCGCGCTTTGAATGACAATTTACCAGTGTTAAATTCAGCCGACATCAGTGCTACCGGAGGGGTTCGCGACCCGCATATCCTCAGAGGGGCAGATGGAAAAACTTTCTATATGGTGGTAACGGATATGGTATCAGCAAAAGGCTGGGATTCCAACCATGCGATGGTTTTATTGAAATCTTTGGATTTGGTTAACTGGACTTCAAATGTCGTTAACATCCAGGAGCGTTTCCCTGGTCAGGAAAATTTACTACGGGTATGGGCACCGCAAACGATCTATGACGCGAAAGCTGATAAATACATGGTTTACTGGTCCATGAAACATGGCAAAGATCCGGATAAGATCTACTGGGCATATGCAAATAAGGACTTTACCGATCTGGAAACAGCGCCCAGGCAACTTTTTTACAGTCCCTCGAACGGCGCCTGCATCGATGGCGATATCATTTTTGATAAGGGAAAATACCATCTGTTCTTCAAAACGGAGAGCGGTGAGCCGGGCATTCGTGTAGCGGTTTCCGATCAGTTGAATGAAGGGTATGTTCTGTTGGATGGCGCTATCCAGCAGACAAAGGATCCCGTAGAAGGGGCAGGTGTTTTTAAACTCAATAACGGCGAAGGTTACCTGTTGATGTACGACCTATACACCAAAGGGCGTTATCAGTTTACCAAATCGAAGGACTTAAAACAATTCGCTGTTGTTGATCATGAGATCGATATGAATTTCAAACCTCGTCATGGATCAGTTCTTCCAATTACCGCAACGGAAGCAGCTGCGTTGCTGTCAAAATGGTATACAGTGGATGATCTTTTCAAGGACCCTCAGTCGCCGGCAATTAAACGGAACAATATTATCGTTGATACTGTGCGCTCAACGGCCTATCTGCCAGTGCGTTCGGGAACTTCTCTAAAGTCCTTCGACCCTGGTTTTGTAACTTTTCCAGGAATGGAGATCAGCCCCAAAGCTCCTTACGACTTTTCGAAAGGTCCCGTTAAGGTCAGCGTTGTGCTAGCGGGACAAAAGGCACAAAATTTTGAAATTAATGCTGCGGTCAACCTGAACCCAGTCATCGACGGTTATTACGCTGACCCGGAGATCTTGTATTCCAACAAAACAAAAAAATACCATTTATATCCTACAACTGACGGTTTTACGGGTTGGTCGGGCACTTATTTCAAGTCGTTTTCATCTCCGGATCTGGTCAACTGGAAAGATGAAGGGGTAATTTTGGACTTACCAAAGGACGTAAGCTGGGCAAAAAGAAATGCATGGGCACCTGCCATGGCAGAGAAAAAGACCAAAACTGGCTTCAAATATTACTATTATTTTACTGCGGCGCAAAAGATAGGAGTTGCTGTGGCCGATAACCCATCTGGCCCTTTTAAAGATAGCGGCAAGGCCCTGATCAGCGGAAAGCCGAAAGGTATCAAAGGTGGACAACAAATTGATCCTGATGTTTTTACAGATCCAAAAAGCGGGAAAAGCTATCTGTATTGGGGAAATGGTTATATGGCTGTCGCATTGCTGAATGACGATATGATCTCTATTGATTCGACCTCGATTAAAGTGATCACGCCAGACAAATCTTACAGAGAAGGAACCGAGGTGTTCTACCGGAAGGGGAAGTACTATTTTCTATGGTCTCAGAATGACACCAGGGATGAAGATTATGGGGTAAGATATGGGATTTCCAACTCGCCAACCGGTGAGATCAGCCTACCTGAAAACAACCTGATCCTTTCCAAGGATATAAGCCAGGCAATTTATGCCACCGGACATAACTCAGTGATTCAAGTGCCAGGTAAAGATGAATGGTACATCGTTTACCATCGTTTTACCCGTCCAAAAGGATTGAGCATGGGACAGTCGGCCGGTTATAACCGGGAAGTATGCATCGATAAACTGGAATTTGATGCAGCGGGAAATATACAGGTGGTCAGGCCTACGCTGAAGGGAGTCCGGCTCAACAAGTGATAATGGGGGGTACCTTCCATACTTTTACGCCTAATTATGGATAGAATTTTCAAAATACATGTAGCTGTTATCCTGATTGTTCTTACATCTGCAGCCAGTGTGTTTTGGATACCTACTGCTTACGCCCAGGATACCGACCTTAAGTTTACAAATATCACCTCCGAACAAGGACTTGCCCAGAGTACGATCCACGGGATTGTTAAGGACAAATATGGTTTTATGTGGTTTGGTACCTGGGGAGGATTGTGTCGGTATGATGGCTATTCGTTCAAAACTTACCGCTATAACCGGACGAACAACAAAAGTATCAACAGCAATATGGTCCATAACGTCATTAAGGACGCAGACCAGAATATCTGGGTACTGACGTTCTCAGGCGAGGAATTGTGTCGTTACAATTATGAAAAAGATAACTTCGACAGAATTCCTGTTGCCAGGATCTCCAAATCATTTTTGAAGTTGATCAATAGGAGACACCATCTCCGTACGGTCAGTTATGGGTATAAGAATTTCAAATGGGTGGTTGACACCACTTTGCTTTCACTTTCACTTTCACGGTTGGACGTTCAGACAGGGAAAATTAAACGGTATCAATACAACTCGGCAAACGTTTGGTCGCTAAATGGGTCCAACGTATCGGATATCTATATGGACAACCATCGGATCCTTTGGGTAGGTACTTATAGTTACGGCATCAACAAAGCCAGTCTGAATGGAAAGCCGTTTGATTATTTCTATCATGATCCCTTTACAGCCCAGTCGTTGGTAGACAATAATGTAAGTGCCATTTGCGAAGACAATTCGGGGAGGTTGTGGGTAGGTACACGAGACAACGGCATAACCGTAATCGACGATAACAATTACCGGCATATCACCAAAGATAAAGAGAAGGTCAATACGATCGTCGACAATCAGATCAGGTTTATATTTTGTGACAGCAGGGGGATGATCTGGATCGGTACAAAGACCGGATTAAGTCGTTACGATCCGGATCAGCGTATTTTTCGTCAGTTCATTGATCTGGGATTGAAGGACATCAGTGTTTATGCGGTAACGGAGGATCTGGCCCATAACATTTGGATCGGGACCTGGCAGGGTGTATATCAATACAATCCGCTAACGGACAAATTGAAACATTTTGATCCAGCTCAGGTTTTAAATTACCCATGGGTCAGAACGATCATTCAGGACCGCAAAAAGCAACTTTGGGTGGGAACTGAAGGCGGAGGAATTAGTATCCTGAAGCCTGACCCTGTGCGGGATACCCTTATTGTTGTAAAACATTTGCTGCATCAGGAAAAGAAGAACGCGATAAGTGATAACCGGATCTATTGCATGTACGAGGACAGTGAAGGATTCATCTGGATTGGGACAGGAAATGGCCTTGATCTGTATAACCCTTCTAATGGTAAAGTTTTTCACTTTCCTTTACAAAGTGGTTTGGCAGATGCATCCATTGCAGGAATTACGGAAGACAACAATGGCTTCATGTGGATCAGCCATAAGAAGGGCATATCCCGCATCAACAGGAAAACTTTTAAGATCAGGAACTATACCTCGCAGGATGGATTGCAGAGTAATGAATTTTCTGAAGGTGCGGTATTCAAAAGCCGGTTTCAAAATAAGCTGTATTTTGGCGGTAACAATGGATTGAATGTCTTTAATCCTGATCACATCCATCCGGAAAAGACGTTGCCGGTTATCGTGCTAACGGAACTGCAGATCTTGAATCATAAGGTAGATATCAATAAAAAAGTCAATGGACGTGTGATCCTGACCAAACCTTTATACCTGACAAAGGAAATAACGCTAAACCATGGCGACAAAAG
>JAPSHM010000299.1 GCA_031179845.1 Pedobacter sp. | reverse complement strand
GTTCAACATCAGGGATTGGCTTCGCAATAGCCGAGCGATTCTTACAGGAAGGTGCCAACGTGATCATCAATGGTCGAACAGAAGAAACCGTAGATAAAGCAATAGCCGAATTAAAGGCTTCAAAAAATAATGACCATTTGAGGGGCATTGCGGCCGACTTTTCTAAGGTCGAAGACGTAAACCGACTACTCGCACAATTGCCGGAAGTAGACATCCTAATTAATAACGCTGGCATCTTTGAACCCAAAGAATTTACAGAGATACCGGATGAAGATTGGTTTAAATTCTTTGAGGTGAATGTGATGAGTGGCATTCGCCTGTCGAGACATTACTTTCCCAAAATGCTTGCAAAAGATTGGGGTCGTATTATCTTCATTTCAAGTGAATCTGCCGTTTTTATTCCGGAGGAAATGATTCACTATGGAATGACGAAGACAGCGCAACTTGCGGTGAGCAGGGGTTTAGCTGAACTTACCAAACACACGAACGTAACCGTGAATTCTATTTTACCCGGACCAACAAAATCCAGCGGCGTAGAGACATTCCTGAATGACCTATCTATAGCGGAGCAGAAACCCGTTGGGGAAGTGGAGCAAGACTTTTTCAAAAACAAACGACCTACTTCTCTGATTCAACGTTTTGCAAGTGTGGAGGAAATTGCCAATACAGTCGTTTACTTTTCCAGTCCCCTTGCATCTGCTACTAACGGGGCGGCCATACGCGTGGATGGTGGATTAGTCAGGTCGATCCTTTAAATCTTCCCATTAAAAAATGTGGTTAAAGCTTTTCCTGAATTCAAGTGGGGAAAGCTTTGTTTTGGCTTTAAACATGCGGCTGAACGACTGAGGATGTTCGAAACCCAGTTGATAGGCGATCTCAGCAACTGAAAGCGTTGAGCTAGATAAAATTTCTTTAGCTTTTTCTACCAGTTTATGGTGGATCATAACCTAACTCAGGAATTTTGTAACAGGGTTCATCGCGTTCCGAAATTCTACCGGAGTTAAATTGGTTTTCTTTTTAAAGAGTTTACTGAAAGACTGCGGATGTTCGAATCCCAGTTGGTAAGCAATTTCACTTACCGTTTGTGTTGTACTACTTAAACGCTCCTTAGCGAAGTTGATGAGGTTGTTCTGTATGTGTTGTTGGGTACTTTGTTTGGTATACATCCGCAAAAGACTTCCCAGGTAATTGGGCGAAATGTGGAGTTGCTGCGAGAGGTAGGTGACTGTCGGAATGCCATCCTTTAAGAATTCACCTGCTTCAAAACACTTCAAAAGTACCTGTTCCAACCTTTCCAGTAACTCGGAGCTGGATTTTTTACGGGTAATGAATTGACGTTCATAGTAGCGTTCAGCGTAGATGAGGAGCATCTCCAATTGGGCCACAATTAATTCCTGACTGAACTTGTCAATATTGGATTGGTACTCCGCTTCTATATTTTGCAAAATCTCCACAATTACAGTTTCTTCCTTGTCAGAAAGAAACAACGCTTCTTTAACCGCGTATTCAAAAAAATCATAGGACTTCATTTTTTTTAGCAGGTTGGTATTCCATAAGAAATCGGGATGGATCAGTAAGAGCCAACCGGTAGGTTCAATTACGACGTCCGGTTTGATTTCTATTTTTAAAAATTGAAGTGGTGATATGAAAGTGAGGACCCCGGAATCAAAATCATACTGCTGTTGTCCGTAGTTAAATTTCCCACTTACATTACGCTTCAATCCGATAGAATAGAAGTTCTGGATCCATTGCAGTTCACCTTCATTTGCAGGATAGGAAACTTTACTGTAGTCGATCAGGCTGATCAGGGGATGCTCAGGTTTGTTGAGTTGGCAGAAATCGTGGAATTCGGAAATTGAGTTGAAGTGATGTGTCTTTTCCATCCTGATGAAATTATGTATGATATGTATTGCTTATTGACCTTTTGAATTAGCAGATGAAACCTACATTGTGCAAGTTTCATCTGCTAATTTCTAATTAATTTTCTTTAAACAGGTGCATTCCACCGTGATAAAGTTCTCCGTTTACGAATTCACCATCTGCTGTAAAGCCAGTATCGTCTTTGTAATCGATATGATTTCCTGTGACTTTGTAACTGCCTCGGTACGCGCTTTTACGATCACCACGCGCTTCGTCATAACGATGATTTGGGAGCAATTCGTGACGGATGTGGCCATCTTTGGTTACCCACATTCCAATATATGCTTTGGTTTCTTCAATAGTCTTTTCCATATATCAAGTATTAAAAGGCCTTTTGGGCTGTAGGACGTACCACGATTTCATTGACATCTACATCCGAAGGTTGCGACACTGCATAAGCGACTGCTCTTGCGATTGCGGCAGCAGGCAAAAGATTGGTTCTGAATTGTTCAACAGCTAGTCTTTTCACTTCTGGATCTGAAATGCTATCTGCCAGTTCCGATTCTGTTGCTCCTGGTGCCACCAACGTAACACTGATGTTGCCACTCACTTCCTGACGCAGCCCTTCAGAGATCGCACGCACTGCATACTTTGTGGCGCTGTAAACTGTAGAAGTGGGTCCTATCCATCGGTCGGCAACAGAAGTAATGTTGACAAATTGTCCGCTGTCTTTCGCTTCAAATATGGGCAGTGCCGCAGCAATACCATGCAAGACTCCTTTGATGTTCACATCGATCATACGATGCCATTCGTCTACTTTGTAGTTGTTGATCATAGAAAGCGGCATCAGTCCGGCGTTGTTCACCAATACATCCAGGGTACCATATTTTTCGACTGAATAGCCGACGAAGGCAACAACATCTTTCGGTTCCGTTACATCCAGCGCTTTAAAAATCGCCTCTCCCCCGTCAGCGACAATCGAGCCTGCGATAGTTTCGAGGTTGTCTACCCTTCTGGCTCCTAAAACCACTTTTGCGCCAAGCGCTGCTAAATGACGTGCTATTGCTTCTCCGATACCACTACTTGCGCCGGTAATGGCGACTACTTTACCTTTAACATTTTCCATTTTTCTCTATTTTATGTTTTGAATGATAAAACAAAGGTCGTTATGAAAAATGCCCGCCACGTAGTTCAATCAGTGAATGATGTAGCCAGATCGTGAATATCCTACTTAAATTTACCTATAGATACAGCGCTATAAATGCTTTTAGTGCTCTCGATTGAGACTCATCTTTCCTAAAAACCAACATTGTATTCATTGTTCCGAGTTGCTTATTTAACGGATAACATTTTATCTTCCGTCCGGAATAATAACTGGAGATCACCTCTTCAGGCAACAAACTGATTCCAACCCCGGCTTCTACAAAATTGATGATCCCCTCGATAGAATTTAGGGTAGTACTTTTATATTGAACGATCCCTTTAGCGTTTAACCAGGCTTCTAACCTAGCCCTGAAGATACATCCTTCACCAAACACTACGATTTTTAACGGCTGCTTTGCAAGCAGATCTGGCAATCCTGGTCCTGTGGAAGCGGCGACGACCACCAGTTGCTCCTCTTTTATTTTGATCTGCTTCAATCCCTCCACATTTACCGGAGCCGATACAAATGCTGCGTCCAGATCATAGTTTAAGACATCGTTTATAAGCGAAGACCTCATTGCAGATTTAAATTCCAGATCGACCTCAGGATAGTGCTCTTCAAAATAGCCGATGATTTCGGGAACCTTCAACGCCATTGTTGTTTCTATACAGCCGATCTTCAAACTGCCGTTGACAATACTACTGCTCTGAACGTTGTTTTTGGCCTCCACGACTAAATGATTGATCTGCTTAACATATTGCATCAGTATCCGTCCGGCAGGGGTAAGTTCTACCTTACGCGATGTGCGGAAGAACAGTTCTGTCCTGAATTCCTCTTCGAGGCTTTTAATCCTTGCAGTAACATTCGACTGAACAGTGAACATTGCTGTTGCCGCTTTGGTAAAGCTACCACTGTTTGCTACAGCTTCAAATATCTTTAGGTCGTTAGTATTCATACTATCAATCATTATAAACGATTAGTGGTATCACAACTAATCGTTTTATGTAATCAAATATGATACTTAATTTTGACTTAGAAAAACATTATGAAAAAGAAATTCACAACAATTATCGCGGGTATGTTGCTTAGCACTTTGTTTGTTAAAGTTGCATCGGCGCAATTCAATCCACCTTCTAAAAATTATCAAATCATGGAAAACACTTTAGTTAAGTACCGGAACATTGAAGTAAAGGGCTTAAACCTATTTTACAGGGAGGCAGGACCGGCAGATGCGCCAACCATCCTTTTGTTGCATGGTTATCCGACCTCTTCCCATATGTTCCGTAATCTCATCCCCATTCTGAGCAAAAACTATCATGTGATCGCTCCTGATCTACCCGGATTTGGCCTCTCCGACTCACCCGACAACGATAAGTTTCAATACACTTTTGACAACCTTGCAGGCACAGTTCAATCGTTTATTGATCAGTTGGGAATGAAACGCTTTGCCATTTATGTATTTGATTATGGTGCACCTGTTGGTTTAAGACTGGCGATGGCTAATCCCGAAAAAATCACCGGTATCATCTCCCAAAACGGAAACGCCTACGAAGAGGGTCTAAGCGATGAATGGAGTCCAATACAAAAATACTGGAGAGATCCATCTCCTTCGAACCGCGAATCACTTAGAAACTTTGTGTCGAAAGAGGCAACATGGTTCCAATATCACGAAGGGGTGTCTGATCCATCTTTAATTGCACCTGAAACCTACATCCTTGATCAGTATTTCCTTGACAGGCCAGGCAATATCGAAATCCAGCTGGATTTGGTAAGAGACTACCGGACAAATGTACAGTTGTATCCAAAGTTCCATCAATATTTCAGGAAATACCATCCAAAGATGCTATTGACCTGGGGAAATAAAGATCCATTCTTTTTGCCTGCCGGAGCTGAAGCGTATAAAAAGGACCTGCCGGATGCTACATTGAAGTTCTACAACACCGGGCATTTTGCATTGGAGAC
>JAPSHM010000298.1 GCA_031179845.1 Pedobacter sp. | reverse complement strand
ATGAAGAAGCAGGGGCCTTACCCTTAGCTGGTCTAACTACTTACCGGGCAGTCTTTACCAGAGGGAAGGTGAAAGCCGGAGAAAAAGTATTGATAACCGGCATAGGAGCAGGTACCGCATTGCTCGCCCTGCAATATGTAATGGCTGCGGGTGCAGAAGCCTATGTGACTTCAGGAAGCGACATCAAACTGGAAAAAGCAATTGCGATGGGTGCAATGGCTGGATTCAATTATAAAGCGGACAGTTGGGCAGTAGACGCAAATCGATCAACTGGTGGTTTCGACCTGGTGCTCGATAGCGCCTCCGGGAAAGGCTTCTCTAAGTTAATAGAGGTATTGAAACCTGGTGGCCGACTGGTGTTCTGGGGTGGTACTGACGGGCCTATTGAGAACCTGGTGCCTTCGCAGGTCTATTGGAAGAACCTGTCTATTTTAGGGACAACACTTGGAAGCAATCAAGAATTTGCTGATATGCTGGCTTATTCAGAAAAGCATAACATCAGGCCGGTGATTGATAAGGTATTCCCAACACTTTCCCATGCGCAGGAGGCAGCGGAATATCTAGCTTCCGGTGCCCAGTTCGGTAAAGTTGTTGTTCGTAATGTAGTTCGATAACCTGCTTATGACCTTCCGGTTAGGTCAATCCGGAAGCTGTCAAACAGTACCGCATCCAAATGATCTGCCCCCTCACTATTTTTGTGGGGAACTGTAAAATAAGAGCCATTTATAGCGAAATTGAAAGGATCTTTTTCAATACTTATTTTTAGGAAGCCGTGTTTGTTGTCGCAATAGCTATCCAGCTGTACCTGATCAAAGAGCTGACTTTGCGCAAAATATGCCGGATCCGAAGGGTCTGCCAATGAATGAAGCTCCTCGAAACCTCCTGCCCCCGCAACGATAAAAGGCACTGTTTTGCCGTCATCATAGCGCTTGCTGAATCTTTGGTAGTTGTGAACATGTCCGCTAAAGACTATATCTGGCTTAACGCCTGCTTCTTCAAAGGCGGAGTTCAGGAACTCTATCATGTTCAAACTCGACCCATGATTGTGATCTGCAGAATATGGTGCATGGTGCAGACAGACGATGATCGCTTTTTCAGCACTAAGTTTTGCTGCATTCCTAAGTTCTTCTATGAACCAGGTTCTTTGTTCCTTTTTGATACAGCCATATTTCGGCACGTTGGTATATAGCCCAATGATGCTGGCCAGTGGTGCTTCCATGGTCCAGTAAACATGTGGCTGTACCTGGCTTTTACGTATCACGTCCTGACCAAAGTATATGGTTTTCGGGCTTGCGTTACAAAAAGTTGTATAGAACGCTTCGAGACTGTCGTAGTGCGCTTCGCTTTCTGGATTTACATCACTGTCATGGTTGCCAGCAATGGCAAAGATTGGGGCCGGATAGTCTTCAAAAGGAGTAAGAAATTGGTCGCTATATTGCTCCGCCTCTCCGTAATGATATACAATGTCCCCCAAGTGGTATAAAAAGGATGGTCTATCTTCTTCTTTCGTAATCTTCAGATGCTGCGCGATCATTTGGCAGGCTACCCGCTGCTGTACACCTGGTCCCTTTGTACCGCCAGTATCACCAACCATATGGAAAACTAATTTCCCTTCATTTACCGGCTCGCCGACACTTAACCTGTAAGGATAGTTGCCAATTGGCTGTGGTACAGACTGGAATTTATGGGTGTCATCAACTTTTTCTGTTTTTATAACAGCGCTGTAGAGAGTTTTAGTACTGTTCATATGCAAATGTTTTGATAGTAATAAATTTAAGGTAATCCTGTTAAGCAATTGTTAACAAATAAACAAGAACTGCTTTTTAGGCTTAGCTGGCTCAATTGTTCTAGTAAAACAACGTTGAGGTCGTCTTTGATAGTTTATTTCGTTTGTAACATTTTTATCTGTTTATCATCTAAACTCGAACCAGAATCTTATATTCCTTATGAAACGCCTTCTCTTCATGACAGTTATGGCTTTAAGCCTCAGTGCTTGTGACAACACTAAGTTGCAATTAAGGGCTCCCGGGCCCGACAACAACGGCGTTGCCCCAGTCCCTACAGTTGAATCAACAGATTCCCTGGCAACCGACAGCATAAATTTAGACTCAATTGTTTTAGACTGACATAGGGCTGTCAGTGAGGTAAACTATTTTTGTCGTTAAATATGTTTGAAATGGAAAAGGAACTACTTAGATCATTCCCTATAATAGGGCTTACAGTTAAAACCAGTAATGCAGACGGTGCTGCGGCAAAAGACATTCCAGAACTTTGGGCAAAGTTTTGGGCTACTGATTTTTTTGCGCAGGTGCCAGGAATAGCAGGCAATGATGTATACAGCGTCTATACTGCTTATGAGGGAGATTATACCCAACCTTACACCACACTAATTGGTTATCGGGTAAATAACCTGGATCACATTCCTGAAGGTTTTTCAGGCTTAATGATTGAGGAAGGCCCTTATATGAAATGCACTGCCAAAGGGGACCTGTCAAAGGGTTCCGTATTCAATGCCTGGTTGGAAATCTGGAATGCGGAGATCCCACGCGCTTACACCGCCGATTTTGAAGTGTATGGGGAACGCTCGAAAAACCCGGAAGATGCTGAGGTTGATATATTTCTGGCAATTAAGGCTGACTAAAGAAGTTAACTCCTGAAAACAATTGAACTAACTGCTGATATAGCTTTGCAATTGAGAGATGGTTTCCTTCTGGTCCTCAATAATGAATTTAACCACGTCGCCAATAGACACCATACCAAGTAAAAGGCTTCCTTCCAGAACCGGTAAATGCCTGATGTGCTTGTCGGTCATAATGCCCATACAATGATCGATGGTGTCTGTTGGAAGTACGGTGATTGGACTGGAAGTCATTACTTCGTCCACCGTTGTATCTGCTGATGATTTACCATGTAATACAATCTTTCGGGCGTAATCTCTCTCGGTGAAAATTCCTTTCAATTGCTCGTCATCAATAATTAGCAAGGCGCTAATGTTCTTTTCCATCATTACTTTAAGGGCGTCCAGGACAGAAGTATCTCCTGCTACTGAAAAGAGCTGCACTGACTTGGTGCTAAGTAGTTGTTTTACCGTTTTCATATAAATTATATTTGGCTATTAAACTTAGATAGGATTCACAGTAACAAATTCAAAACAGTAGAAATGTAATGGGAATTTAATCAAAAAAAAGCACAAAAGCAATTTGCGTTTGAAAATTAATAAAACTAAGAGCTTGTTACAGAATCGATAAGATCTCATCTACGTAAGTCCGGTCATTGGCCAGGCGCGGGACCTTATGCTGACCACCCAGCTTACCTTTAGACTTCAACCAATTGTAAAATGTATTAGGAGGAGCGTTATGGACCTTCGGTCTTCGAAGCGCAAGGTCTTTAAATCGCTTAGCCTCATAGTCCGAATTCACATCTTTCAAAGTCTGATCCAGAACATCTACGAACTTTTCAAAGTCATTTGGCTGCTGATCAAACTCGATGATCCATTCATGTGCCCCTACTTCTTCTCCCTTGAAATATATCGGACACGCAGTATAGTCTTTAAACACTGCATTCGTTTCTGTGCATGCTTTACAAATAGCCCGCTCTGCATTGTCTATAATGACCTCTTCTCCAAAGGCATTGATGAAATGTTTAGTTCGTCCTGTAATCTTAATCCGATAAGGGGCAAGGCTGGTGAATTGAACCGTGTCCCCGATCATATAACGCCATAAACCTCCATTTGTCGAAATAATAATAGCGTAATTCTTATGCAGTTCAACCTCATCAAGTGATCGTGTCCTTGCATTTTCGTCTTCAATATCTTCTAGCGGTAAAAACTCATAGTAGATGCCATAGTCGAGCATTAGCAGCAGCTCGTCCGAATTCACTTCATCCTGGATGCCAAAGAAGCCTTCTGAAGCATTATAGGTCTCCAGGTAATACATGTGATTACAAGGAATAAGTTCCTTAAATTGGTCTCTGTAAGGCTTAAAGTTCACTGCGCCATGAATATATAGCTCTAAATTTGGCCAAACTTCCAGAAGGTGTTTTTTTCCGGTGATTTCCAGTACTTTTTTCGCAAGTACAATTGTCCAGGTAGGAACCCCTGCGATATTGGTTACATTCTCTTTAATTGTAGCTTCCGCCATCTTCTCCATCTTTTCCTCATAGTTGTCCATAAGTGCAATCGAGATGTTTGGTGTACGGTAGTACTCCGCCCAAACTGGAAGATTTTTGATCAGTACAGCGGAAAGATCTCCATAAAAAGAATCTACATTAAGCTGATTAATTTGGTGACTGCCGCCAAGTACCAGTCCTTTTCCCGTCAATATCTGGTTTTCTGGCCTGTTGTTGCAGAAAATAGACAGCATATCCTTTCCACCTTTAAAATGGCATTCCTGTAAAGATTCTTCGGATACCGGAATGAATTTACTTTTATCAGAAGTGGTCCCTGAGGACTTGGCGAACCATTTAATTTCCGAAGGCCAAAGGATGTTTTGCTCCCCCTTAAGCATACGCTCAATGTATGGCTTTAGCGTGTCGTAGTTTTGTATGGGTACCCGTTCTTTAAATTGCTTCGGGGAAAGAATAGACTGATAATCGTATTTTTGTCCCCATTCTGTGTGCTCGGCACTGGAGATCAACCTGTGAAACCATTCTTCCTGCACATCATGCGGATATTTCATAAAAAGCTCGATCTGATGAACGCGCTTTTTCATATACCAGGTGAAAATTGAATTTACAATTGCCATGTGTTGGTTTTGAATATGGGTTACAGGTTTTTTTTGCGTAGTACGAAATTCGAGCCGAGATACACCTTCCTTACCATTTCATTGGCAGCAAGCACTTCCGGAGTGCCGGATTCCAGGATTTTTCCTTCAAAAAGAAGATAGGCCCGGTCGGTAATGGATAAAGTTTCCTGAACATTATGATCGGTAATCAAGATACCTATGTTTTTTTGTTTCAACTTTGCTACAATCGTCTGTATTTCTTC
>JAPSHM010000297.1 GCA_031179845.1 Pedobacter sp. | reverse complement strand
TTGTTCATAAATAGGTTCCAATAAAAGTTTCCCTTTAAGGCTCGCCCTGCCATATCTTGCCCCGTCTTCTGTTTCGTTATAGATCTTGATCAATTGCTCATCGTCCAGGTATTCCATCATGCCTGAGTAAATGGGAGGCAACAATACTTTACCGAGGGAGTCGATTAGTCCATATCGTTCGTTTTGGCCCACGCCGGTTGTGATCATCATTTGTCCTTTATATGTGATTGGCCTGATGTTTTCATAAATGGGCGGGACTATAACCGTTCCGGTAGTGGAGATCATGCCCCATTTCCGATTTTTTTCAACCAAAAGCAGATTGCGTCTTAGATTGCAGCCCGGGCAATCTATAATCTGAGAATATTGCGGGGAGACAAGTACTTTACCACTTGGCGATGCTATTCCGTATTTACCATTTGCTTCTATTTGTTTGAACTTCTTGTTTCCTGATTGATCTCCAATTGCGATCACTATATCTGCGGTGGCATCATAATTTGCATCAGGAACGTAAGGCTCAAATGCTGGTTTTTTTGGAGTAATTAATTTACCCTGATTGTCTATAAATAACTGCTTTCCATTTTGTATCACCCTCGCAACCATGATGAGCGGCTTCCTTTGTAAGGTGTCAAAAGCGCATACGAGTTCGTATCCTCTTGTTTTGATTAATTTGTGAAATGCAGGATCTGATACATATCCTTCAGCATCAGGGATAAAGGACTGGCCATGGGCGAAATTAGCTAACAGGATACATGCAGACAGGAGCGCAAATTTTGGTTTCATTAATTGATTTGTTTTTACGAAGATGGATAAAAAATGAGTAATTTATAGTATTCAGTAACCCCTTTATGCATATGCTTTTAGTGCTCCGGCAACTATATAGATTAAAAAGCCATCGCATGTCGTCATTCCATTTTAATCGATTTTGTATATTAATATGTGTTTATCGTATCCGAACCTGCTAATTTGGGATAGGGTTTCCGATTTTTATAGGGATATACTCTGTGTTTTTGACCGCTCAAACCAGCTAAGCACATTATCGTAATGATCCTGGCCATAGAGGGAGATGAACTGTCGCGTATGTTCATGCCCCTGGTCTTTCAATTGCTGTATTCGCTGTTCAATATATTGCGCGGTTAGTTTGATACCACATTTGACGGTAATACAATGCTTCCAGCTTTCAAAGCTGTCTGGTATAATAGTCGCTGCCATATTAATTTTTAATTATTTCCAACTGGTCCGCCTGGAACTTCCCCGCCTTAAAATCACTGAGCTCAAAATCATTAAGCAGGCATGTCTCAAGCTGTGCCTGTAAAGCTTCTTTATCCAGATCCTGACCAATAAAAACCAGTTCATTGAGCCGGTCGCCAAAATCTTTGTCCCATTTTGACTCAATGAATTGTTTATTTTCTACAAAGTCGGAGTAAGTGATGCGCTGATGATATGGCATGCTGCACCACCAGACACCAGCACCATCAAGCCGTGAAGAGCCGCCGGCCTGTGAAAAATTCTGCGCTTCATCCGGCTGGTCTGCCAGCCAAAACAGTCCTTTGGAACGGATGATATTGTTGGGAAATTCGTTTTGTAAAAAATTCATAAATCGTCTGGGATGGAAGGGCCGGCTGTCACGAAAAACCGTGGAGCTGATGCCGTACTCTTCGGTTTCTGGCTTATGGATAGTGCCAAGTTCCTGGATCCAGCCGGCCGATTCGGAAGCGGAATTGAAATCAAACAAATTTGTGTTTAAGATCTCCTTTGGATCTACTTTGCTAAACTCACTTTCGATCACTCTGGCATCTGGATTGAGTTTTTTCATCAATGCCTTGATCAGTCCAAGATCTCCAGGCTTTACCAAATCAGTCTTATTGAGGATAATCACATTGGCAAATTCAATCTGGTCTGTCAGCAGATTAACGATCGTGCGCTCATCGCCTGCCATATCAGTCAGTTCCCGGTCCTTCAGTTTTTCAGAAGTCCCAAAGTCACGATAGAAATTAAAACAATCTACGACGGTAACCATCGTATCCACGTAACTGAATCGTGAAAGGTCAATCCCGATCTCTTCATCAACGAAAGAAAAGGTTTGCGCAACTGGGATTGGCTCCGATATGCCGGTGCTTTCTATGATCAGGTAGTCGAATCGGTTTTCATTTGCTAGTTTTTCGACCTCTACCATCAAATCTTCACGAAGCGTGCAGCAGATACACCCGTTGCTCATTTCTACCAGCTTTTCTTCGGTGCGCGAAAGCCCACCTTGACTTTTCAATGTCTGGGCATCGATATTTACTTCGCTCATGTCATTGACAATGACTGCCACCTTAAGGTCATGCTTGTGGTGCAATATGTGGTTCAGCAAGGTAGTTTTACCGCTTCCCAAAAATCCGCTGAGTACAGTTACAGGTAATTTCTTCATCCGTTTATAATTTGTCTTAAAAGGTGATGAAGCTATCAGATTTATTCATCCCAAGTGTGGTCTGAAAAATCATGATGGTTTCATCTTATATGATCTTGAAATGCGAAACTAATCATCCTTTTCTACAATTGCAACTATGTTGCGATTGTAATTGATTTTTGGATGACTAGATTGTTGGACGTCATTGCTGCACCGGGTCGCATTGTCGGAAGTGATTGCCTCAAACCCCGAACACTCATTCCGTATATGTTAAATAACGGGAATGGCGCAAGGCTGTGAGCGTGGGGATTGGGCAGGCCGCAAATGTGTGAGAAGATTTTTGCAACAATGCCTATAATAATTAGATTTGAAAACTATGCCCAAACAATAGAACAGAAAACAGACCAACCAGCATGATAAGATCATAAAGGAAAACTTTGAAACAAATGAATTCGTTTGGAGTGAAAACTATAATTTTTTAATGTAGCTTTGTTGCATCTGTGAAATATAGAAGTATTCATATCGTAGAGGTTATTTGCAAAGCATGCGCTTGCCTGCTCATAGCGCTATTACTGTTAATTCCGTTGACTGAATCGCTTCACGGCCATCAGCAAAAATGCGATCACAAACATACAGACGATGTAAGGTTGAAAGATCATCACCAGAATTGTAGTATTTGTGATTACCTGACGAATGTGCACAGCGAACAGCTAAATTTTTCCGGAAACCCTGTATTTGTGCGTTTAAATCAGAGTTCGCCGCTGGCATATATCCGGTATGCTCCACAACATGCGGACGGTTTTATTTTATCGTGTACAAATAAAGGACCTCCTGCCATTTTCTGCGTCGTTTAGCCGCTGAGGCTGAGCGGTAGCGCTATCTGAACGATACGAGCTTTTCCGATTGATTGAACTTCCTGAAGCGGGAAGAAACATCGTGCTCACTGAAGGTGCTTTTTAAGATTCAAACACATACAGTGAAGCAACAACAACGACAATAACAATAATTCAAAAAATGAAAACGACAAGATTAATAGTTGCATTTCTGCTAGTGGCAGGGACCTTCGGCGCATGTAAGAAAGACGAACCAGTGGGACCGGAGCCGGCAAAGCCGACGGTTGATAAAATAGAAATTGGATCCAATAACAACGGTATCGGAGTGGTCGACAGGGATTTTCACTTCAATGCCGAGGTGATCGCGGCCACTAAAATAGAAACCGTACAAATAAAAATTATGCCCATTGCCGGGGAAACCTACTCAAAAGCCTGGAACTATGAAGTGACCTGGGCAGAATACAAGGACGCTAAGAACGCTACTGTGCATAAGCATTTGACCATCCCTAGTGGCGCTGCAGAGGGAAAATATGATTTCTTGATTATCGTCAAAGACCAGAACGGAACGGTACTGGAAGAAAAAAAGACGATCAACATTTACCTGGCGGCCAACCTTCCGGTTGATCCCGCAGTAACCTTCCTGGTGCTGACTAAAAACGATTTGCCTTATTATACCCGGGACGAGGTATTCCCAAATGGAAACCAATTGATTAAAGATGATAAACTACTTGGCTCAGTAACCATCAGTGGAGTGAGGGGCGATGGAAAAATGTATTTGCTATTGATCAACAAAAAGCACAATCACCGCCCGGAAAGCATCGCTGCAATCGACTTTTCAAAAGCGGTTGTGTATGATGTTGCCGAACACAAAAACATGGCTTCGGTTGGCTCATTTTCAAATGTCGCTTATACCCCAATTCTCCGAAAACCGCCTTATTTAACAATAGGTGCAGCCAGCGATAACAATGTGCCTGCAGCTCAGCCGACTACAGGCTTAAAAGCCTGGGAGAACGGAAACTATTATTTCGGTATCGTATACACCAATACTACCCACAACATGAATTTCTTCAAGTACATCGAGCTGTCTGTCAAATTGGATTAAACGCAAACACATACAAACATTTCAATTGGGGAACGAACTATAAAAGTAAATATACAGGAAGTTTGCATACTGGAAGCAAACAGGACACTGGTAGGGCCAACTCATAATATCCAATACAGGAACCAATGCATTGGATGTTACCAAATTATTTAAACGGTTTGGTTCGGCTAATAGCCAAGCACCTGGAAGTGGACTTGGGCTTTCTATTGTAAAAGAGATTTGCAACAGATACGGGTGGAAAACTGATTATCAATTTAAAGAACAACAACATATCTTCACTTTTCAAATTATTGTTCAAAGGTAATACTAAAAAAATCAAAAGAAACTTCCATCACCTCTCCTCAATAACGGTTTGCCTTTGCTCGAGGGTGTACCAGTCCATTTTTGCAACATCAAACGAAAACTGACCATAAAATACTGACCCAGTGTATTCGATATGGTATCGGTAAAACCCTGCTCGTCATACACCCTTTCAATAAAGTTGTTTTGGTCCAGGAGATCAAAAACCTGCACACTTACAACGCCGTTTCTACCTTTAAAGAAATGTTTTTCAAATGCGGCATTGATCACAAAGGGATTCGTGCTTCCATTAAAGTCGAAGCCGCTGATATAGTTCTTACTGATGTTGAAAGACAACATATTCGTTTCGTCGATGTAGATACGC
>JAPSHM010000050.1:16278-18606 GCA_031179845.1 Pedobacter sp. | reverse complement strand
GCTATAAATGATGATGCTGTTTTTTCAAGATCATTGGCATAGCCACGGGCTACCCCCACACCTCCGATAAATAGATTTCCTGCAACGCCATCTGCCACAGGCTGGAGTTGGTCATCAAGAATATAAAAAAAATTATTAGCTATCGGTCGGCCATACGGAATGCTTTTCCAATTGGGATCTATTTTTTCAACAACATAGTAATTTGACCATACAGTTGCTTCAGTGGCACCACCCAGACTAATTACATTAGCCGCAGGGAAAAAGGTCTTTATTCTGTCTGGTAAATTGACTGGTATCCAATCCCCGCTTAAGAAAACCAATCTTAAATCTAATTGTTTATAATCATTATTTCCAGATGATAACTCCTTAACAAGATAATCTAATGTCGATGGCACAGAATCCCAAAAAGTAATGCGGTAATCTTGAAGCATATCCATGAGTTTATTGATGTCATTTATCTGAGCTTGCTCAGCAATCACCAATGTGCCACCGGCGCCTAAAATTCCAAATATATCATAAACTGAAAGATCAAAGCACATCGAGGTGATAAAAAGCAAACGGTCATTTGAGCCAATACCAAAACGATTGTTCACCCATAATATAAGGTTTATAGCAGCGTGATGCTCAATCATAACACCTTTTGGATTGCCCGTTGAGCCTGAAGTATAAATGGTATAAGCTAATTGCTTACTGTCAATTATTAAATCTAAGTCATGGGTGTCGTATTTGCTAGAATCTACCGTTTTAATGTTTATTGATTTTACTTCAGGCATTAGTGCGTGTAGTGGATGTGCAGAATCTGTAATCAATAGTTTTACTGCCGAATTTGAAAGTATATACTGTTGTCTGTCTATCGGATATTCAGGATCAACAGGTATATAGGCACCACCTGCTTTAAGTATAGCATACATACTTACGATCATATCAAAACCGCGCGAAACCAACAAGCCTACATTATCACCGGGTTTAATTCCGTTTTCAACAAGTAGTCTGCCGAGTTGATTGGCTCTTGAATTTAAGTCTTTGTAGGTAACAGTGTTGTTACCTAGTTGTAACGCTATATGATCGGGGCTTTTTACCACTTGTTTCTCAAACAGCATGTTCAGTGTTTCATCCACTGGATAGGGTGTCACAGTAGCATTGAAAGTATCTGGATGATACGTTAGTTTTTCTGTTTGAGATCGTTTTCCTGACATCTGTTTGGGGTTTTTAGTAGTTAATGACTTGATTTTTAAATGGTTAGTTAAGTTTTGGTCAATCTGTAACTATTAAACCAGTTCTTGATTCTTCAAAAGCGTATTTAGTCAGAATATTTATCGTGTTTAATCCTTAATTTGGCAAAAGTAAAGATTTATCACATATAATGAAATGGTTATGAAATTAACTTGATAATGAATAGGGAGTGCTCTAGGTATTTACCCTTTTAAGGACTGCAAGTAAAATTAATTGTTTGAATCGATTTATTTTTTCTAAATAATTTATAGCTTTAACATTAATTTTATTGATGAAAACATCAAAGAAAGATTTTAGAAACAAAATCATTAAGAATACTTTAGTCATATTTATTAATAATAAATCGCGGTTTTTTAAAAATATAATTAGCAAAAATGCTCGAAGACATTTCCACACAAAAAGAGAACAAAATACTTATTAATAAAATAAATTATCCTTTTGTTGATTTCATACGATTCATTTCGATGATGGGGATTGTTTGGGCTCATATTCCCTTTTTCGAACAAAATGAAACCACAGCTAACATACTTGGTAAAATTGATCACCCGATGATATATTTGTCATTTATGAATTTTTTTAAATTTGGAGTTTTTTGTTTTTTCATAATTTCAGGGTTTTTATTAGGAGAGAATTTAAGAAATACTACTCCAGGATCATATGTCAGGAAAAGGCTAAAAATAATTGTTAAGCCATATATAGTTGTTTCAGTAGTATTTTGGATTTTTGCTTTGATATCTAACTTTTATATCAAAAATAATACTTTTAGTGTATTATCTGCACTTCAAATTTTCAAGTGGAATATAATTTACACTCCACTTTGGTTTATCCCTAACTACTTTTTAGCCTTAGGGATAATACTATTATTCTATAAATACATAGATTCCAAACGCTTAGGCTTGTCACTATTTGTGATAATGATCATTTATTCGGTATTTCTAGTATACACCCCTGACTATCAGAAATCACACACTACTGCATTATTTGGATTCGTTTTTTATCTTTGGCTTGGTGTGTTTATTCAACGTAATAATGTAATCAATAAAATATTAAACATTAATATCAATTTTTTAATATTGGTCACCTTGGTTTTCTTCT
>JAPSHM010000050.1:0-16268 GCA_031179845.1 Pedobacter sp. | reverse complement strand
CGATATCAATTATTGAGAGTTATCAGTTGTATAAACATAATTTCAATACAGTGTTTAGTATTTTGAGATTTAGTAATCAACTTTACTCCTTATCGATGTTTGCACTACTAGTGAGAATATGTAATACTCCGCCAAAATTTCGTTTTTTAAACCCTCGAAAAGAAACTTATGGGATCTATTTATATCATGGTTTAATTACATCATTTTTAATACCCTTCATCATCGAATTTATCGACCGGTATTTTGATGTAAAACTCCAATATTGGTATGACTACCGCGTATCCTTATTCATTTTTCTTTTTTTATCTTTCTTTATATTTTGTTATGTATCTACCACATTATTCGTGAAGCTGTTATTAAAATACAACATAGGATACTTAAATAGAGCCTGAGAAATGGAAATACATGCTGACCAGGTTTTTGTAAATATCTATATTTGCTAACCTCATCGTTCCTGAAGATCATTTTTTTTTAATATAGCATGCTTTTCAGCTAGTGATGGCGTGTCTGAAATCTTTGTTTAACATGTAATATGGTCTCTATTTTAAAATATTTAAAAAACAAAATGGAACAAGAAGCATTAGAAGATTTAGGACGCTTTAAATAATTATTAATTGAACATAAAAATTCTTCAGATTATGACAATCCAACCGATAACAGAAAACGATATTGAAAATTGCGCGAAATTATTTGTGCAAACCTACAATCAAGCGCCATGGAATTATAAATGGGAACTCAATGATGCCTTAAGATATTTGACCGAATACTATTTTTCACCCCAATTTACAGGTGCTATTTTGTATGATAATGGTGTTTTTGCCGGGGCAATGTTTGCACATACGAAAAGCTGGTGGACTGGTAGTCAACTTTATATTGACGAGTTGTTTATCGCTCCTAATTTTCAAAGAAAAGGATATGGAAAAACTTTAATGAGTCATGCAGAACAATATGCCCTAGAGAATGGTTTGGGTACAATCACGTTAATGACCCATAAATTTATGCCATCGATGAAATTTTATGATGGTATTGACTTTATGCACGCTCAACCATTAGTTATTTTATTTAAACAGATAGAAGGCTAGTTTTAAAGGAAATTACCAATAACCCTATTGTCGTATTGACAGCTGACTTTAATGAGCATCCGGAAATTGGAATCTTATCGCCGCTGATTTTATACTTTGATGAACAATGATCCTGATATTAATTCATCCGGTCATAAAGCGAATCCGGGCGTAAAACTAACATATGATGAATTTTTAAAAGACAAACCGGAGGATATTGTACCGCTATAGGAAAATCAATATTTTCATGCCTAGTTTGCTAAAAAATAAACCCGGACCTTTATGATTTCCTTTTTGATTTTTCCCAGGCTGCACTTTGTTCTTTCCTAAGAAACCTAACCAGACCTGCTATGACTGCAAAGTTCATCACACAGAAATAGTAGGGAACGAATAATGCTTTAATTCTTAAATTCCTACTTTCGAAATAAAAACCTATTAAGCTCAAAAGATAGAATAATACCTGTAATATAAATAGTATCTGATAAAATATTAATTCAGTTTTGATCGCAATTATACCATTTAAAATGAACGCCAGAATCAAAAGAAATGGCGTGATTGTCCATCTCAAAACTCGATGACTTAAATACTGAAAAGTAAAGACTGGGTGATGCAAAGGATTTGCAGCTTTCTTTAATCGAAGGATAGATTGAATTCCTCCTGCAGCAATCCTAATTTTACGTTTGAGCTCTTCTTTAACATTTGCTGAACTTGTTTCCATGGCATAGGCTTTAGGTTCATATGCAATGATATAACCCTTCTCTGCAATTCTCATGGCGATCATGTGATCGACGATGATGGTGTCAGCTTCAACAGGTTGATACAATGACGTTTTGATGCTAAACAGTTCTCCCGCAGCACCTACATTGGAGTACAATTCGTAATCTAGCTGTTTTAGAAAGGACTCATACTTCCAGTAAAACCCTTCCCCTGCAGAGCTGGCATCGGCTTTTTCGTCTACCAGTATTCGCTTTTCCCCAGCTACCGCTCCTACCTTGCTATTCTGATAATGTTTAACCAACTCAAGTAGCGCATCTTTATTTAAAAATGTATTGGCATCGGTAAAAACCGTTATGTCATTTTTAATTAGTGGGATAGCCCTTTTTATTGCTGCCATTTTGCCCGCACGAACATCCTGATGTAAAAGCATCACCTCCGGATGTTCCTTCACTTTCTCAACGGTACCATCAGAGGAACCATCAGTTATAAAAATAACATGCAGTTTGTCTTTGGAATAGTTGAGGTCAAGGGTATTGGCTATTTTTTCGGATATAATGTCTTCTTCATTATATGCCGCTATTAATATGGTTACGGATGGCAATTCCGCATCACGTTTAAATTGGTAGGGTTTGATAAAAAAGCGCTTAAGCTTTACCAATAGAAATAGTAGAATGCCATATCCTACAAATGTGTATACGACGATAAAAATGCTAATCCAAAAAATTGAAATCATTGTTTTTATATTTTAAAACCCAGCTTGTTACTATTTTTTGAATTTGTAAAATTCCATGTAAGACCCTTAACGGTCCATTTGACCAGATCCAATCGCCCTCGTGAAAGATAAATTAGCACCTGTTTTGTGCAGGCAAACAGTATGTAGTAGGCAGCGAAACCAATGGTGTTGAACAGACTGGTATTTCTTCTTATAAATAACAACCTATTCCGAGTCATGAAGTAGGTTTTGATGATGCTTTCCTTTCCTACACTGATCGACTCCTTATGATAGACCTTGGTTTTTCCAGTAAACCAAATCTTTTTGCCCGCTTTCTTAAATTGCTCACACCAGTCAAGTTCTTCATAATAAAGAAAAAATTGCGCTGCCATTAATCCAACGACTTCTAAATCTTTCCTGCGGCACATCATAGCGGCGCCATGACAATATCCGGTCTCCCGGCTGTCGTTATCAAACTGACCGTAATCGGCTTCCATATTTCCGATGCCTCTATTTCTGCAAGTCAGATAATTCATCTCTGTAAAACCAGCGTACTGTATCATTTCTGGCTGTTCGAAATATAAAAGTAACGGTGATATGATTCCTATATCTGGATTGGTTTCAAACTCTTGCAACAGAATCTCAGTTAAATTTCCTGTAATTTCCGTATCGTTATTTAAAAGCAAAAGAAATTCACCGTTTGCTTGCTTGATCCCAAGGTTATTGCCGCCAGCAAACCCTAAATTTTGTTCAGATCTGATATATTTGAGCTCAGGATAAACCTCCAAAAATGCTGTATTATGATCTTCCTTACTCCCGTTATCAACCAAAATCACTTCTACCTTTTCCCTCGAAGTGTATTTTCTTACTGATTTCAAAAAATCAATGGTTACTAATGGCTGATTAAAGTTTACTGTTATGATGGAAATAATCTTCATTTCGAGTAAAAGTAATCTTTTGGATATAAAAATAAGAACAGAAGTCACTTCGCTTAGAGATATTTTTAAATATTCAAAAGGTTAGTTGATATACGATGTCATTGAGCTACCTAACATCTATGATTCAAGCTTCAAATTGAAGCAATTTATTAGGGAATGACAACTAGAACGTCTGTTCAATTGATCGGGTTGGCTAACGTTATTTGATCTGTTAGAAACAATTGATAATATCTACCAAGCGCTGGTTGGATGAGGTATACTTCGAAAGGATGTACGCAATGACTTTGACCGTCTAACGGGAAAGAAACGGATATGGCTGAAATTTAACACCAGGCTTTTAACAGATATCGGAGACGGAATTGATGAACCGGCCTGGTATTACAAAGATAGGTCTTGCCCTTTTTACCAGTTGTCAGGTGCATTTTCTGAATTGGGAAAGCCGATTGAAAATAGACAACTACTGACTTAAGCGTTCATTCATTTGATTGTAATCATTAATAATGACTATTTTTACGTTTTGATCTAACAAGATTGCAACCGATTTCCATCCAATAACAAGAGCACATTTTATTTAAATTTCGTATGCGCATTGCACATATCATCATGGCACATAAAAATCCAGGGCAACTGCTCAGGATGATAAAAAAGCTATATCATCCGAACTTTGATATTTATGTTCATGTTGACAAAAAGGTTGAGTTGGATCCATTCAAAGTAATTCTGGAAGTACCCAATGTGAGGTTCATCAACAATAGGATCCACTGTAATTGGGGCGCGAATAGTTTCTTAGTCGCTATTGTAAGCAGTTTGAAAGAAGTCTTCTCCACAGAGACCCACTATGATTATCTGAACCTTTTAAGTGCTCAGGATTATCCGCTCTATTCGCCAAATTTCATTTATAACTATCTACTGATGGAAAAGGGCAAAAACTTTCTATCCTTCGAAAATTCAAAACATAGTCCCTGGTGGAAGGAAGCAGTTTCACGATATGAGAAATATCATTTCACAGACATGAACATAAAAGGGAAATATCATTTGCAGAAAATAGTCAACGCAGTCATGCCTTTGAGGAAATTCCCGATCTATACTGATCTATATGGGGGGTCTAAATCCACATGGTGGACGCTCGGTTATGACTGTGCAAAGTTCTTGGCGGATGAATTGTCCAACAATAAGAAATTAATCGATTTCATAAAGTACTCCTGGGGAACTGATGAGTTTGTAGTTGCAACAGTACTGATGAATTCAAAATTCAAAAGTACTATCGTAAATGAGAATTTAAGATATATTGACTGGTCGGAGGGCAATTCCAACCCAAAAACATTTACAATAGAAGACTTTGAAGCGATTAAAAACAGTGGAATGTTATTTGCCCGAAAGTTCGATACTACGCTCGATGAGGCGATCCTGGACCAAATAGATAAAAGCCAGATTTGAAGTGATTTCTTATGATCTCCAAATCTGGCTTTCGATACTTATTTAGCTTGAACAAATATTGGCGTCTCCGTTACATCAACGTCTAAAAAGCCGTCGTCTGTGGAAACTTCTTTCAAGATCATGTGATCAGATCCTGGGTTTAGAATATAGATTTTCGCTGTTTTCACTCCGCTACCTAGATCAAGCTGATATTTTTCTTTTCTGTCGACTTCATCCGGAACTAACAAAATATACATGGTCTTTTTACCTTGTTTATACATGTCAACCACAGGGTCAGCGTTGATTGTGTTATAATACCTGTAGTTGCCCATCAACTTGGTAACTTGATGAATATAATCAGCGGCAGGTCTCCGTTTCTTGCTTCTAGTTACCAGTCCCGAAAAACCGAAAGGGTTGCTGGTCTCCGTACCAGGATCATTATTATCGTATAGCTGATAAAAAAATAATTTATCAATACCCAATCTGGCATATAGCAATCCTAACCTAAGAATCCAATCGGCCTGCGTGACTTCTTTTGATTTCGATCCAATTGCTATTGAACGCTGAATACTTTTGTCACTTAGGTCGTATCCTGTTTCAGTTGACCATACAGGAATATGTCGATCCAAAGTCTTAACATAATCAGTAAAAGAAGTAGCTATCTCAGTCATGTCATTTGTTTCTGGAGCTACACCTCGTCCTTTGCTTCTGAACGAAGCAAACCAACCAGTATAGTCGTTGGAATACATGTGGTAATTGATAACATCAAAACATAAATCGATGCTTCCATCCCCTTTCATTCCCCTGTTCATTTTACACCATTCTACCATTCTTTTCACAAATTCAACGTTTGGTTTGGCGATTCCGCCCATCACCACAACCATCGTTGGATCCGCACTTTTTACACCGACATCTTTTCCTAAACTGCCTTTATGCCCATCGTAAAAGGCCGACAGCTGGGCTGCATATTCCTCTGGAGTCTGCTCACAGTCTTTACCTTTCCACCATTTATCAGGTTCATTACTGCTTTCCAGATATTTTACATAGCCCAAGCCAACAACCGGATCACCTGATTCTTTCGGCACGCGAATAAGTTTCTTGTCCACCTTTGTGTTTCGGCCGTAACGTGCGGCTATCTGAAAACCGGCTTTGGCAATTTCAATATAAGAAGCAGGTGCATCCCTAACAGCTTTATAATTAATTGGAATTAAATCCCTTTGTCTTTTAGCTTCAGGGTATGTGTTTGTAATCCAAGAGGGTGTGATCTGTAGATCGATCAGGACATCTATACTATCCTGATAACATTTCTGGTAGATCTCATCATAGCTCCATCCCCCTTCGGGTTTATGATTGAAACGGAAAACTCCTTTCTCCGGTTCAATCCTGTCCCAGTCTAAAAAATTCCTAAACCCACTAAACGTTTTGATCAAATTATACTTTGTTGTATCAAACCCATAATGTGAGTCATAGAAGTCCCATTCAAAACCATTAACTCCGAACATCTCCTTAATCTTTATCTCTCGGTCTCTTAACGGTTTAATTTCGACCGAATTTCTCTTCGGCTCTGGCTTACAGCCAATCAGGAAAAATATTGCTAACAGAAAGCAGACTGAAGAAAGGTAATTTTTATTCATATTAAGTTCTATTTTGCAGCTAAGATATATATTATAATCCTAATACATCCTCACTGGAATAGCTCACCAAATTATCTCAATTGATGAACTTTGGGGTATATTTTTCCCGTTAACTAAAAGGAAAATTTGTTGCATCTAGCATTTTACAACATTGCAGACTTGTTCTACCATTTTGATGGAGAAAAACAACAATCAAATTAAATAAAAGTTGTCATGGTTTTGTCAGAAAAACGCGACAAAAGAAAACGTGGCATTGCTAAAATTTGAAGAAAAATCATTCTAGACAGGCAAATTTCGCAATTATGTCCAAAAAATACCTCTATAATGCAATAAGAACGTTCACAATAACATAATCTTGAATTAAAATAAAAAATTATATTATTGTATAATTTTCATTACAATTGCATCACAAGGGAGAAATCAGCATTATGAATACGAAACTACAATTACACTTTATGTTATGTGTATTAACTTTGGCATGCCATGCGTGCAAGAAAAGCCCTGGTGTAACTGAAACTATTTTACCCCCGGCTACTGAGGTTCCGATTCCAACACCCAACCCTCCAAAAGATACAACAACAATACCTGATAACGCAACTATTCTGAAGCTTGGCTTGGGAAGCGGAAACCTGAGCATTGACGGCAAGACACTTAATATTTCAGGTAACACTGTCATCAAAATTCAAGGAGGTTCTTATCAAGGAATTCAGGTTTCCAACATTCAAAGCGAAGACAATAGTATCGTACGAATTGAAAACGACGGTCTTGTAGAATTGGTGGGTGATAAACAGGTTAGCTTTTCAAACATAAAAAATGTTGTTTTCTCAGGAAGCGGCACACCTGGCATTGAAAAAGGGTTCGTGTTTAGAGATAAGAAATCAGATGTCGCCTCAGTTCAATTGCGAAATGACATCAACAATTTTACATTCAAGAATGCAACGTTTAAAAACTTAGATACCTATAATGTCATCGCATACGATCCAGGAAAGATCTATGATGGCACTGATGCAACCTGCTCAAAAAATCTTAAATTTTTAAACATCGATTGCGACAATACAGGCACATTGATAAGATTTAAAGGAACTGCGTCAAATGGTGTGCTCAGCGGCTTATTAAAAAATGTAGAAATCGCTTATGTCTCCTTCAAAAACTCCCCTACTGTTGGAAGCGCATTTGTAATGGAAAATGCTGACTCCTATAATGTGCATAATAATGTGATACAATCGGTAAACCAAAACAACTCCAATCATAATGGGGTTTTCTATCTTCAAGGGAATGGCAAATTTTATAATAACATAGTCAGAGACCACCAGGGAAATGCCCTGAGGACGCTGACTTATAGTATTGGTACTACTCCGAAGAAAATGCTGATCTACAACAACATTGTAATTAATTCAAGACAGTATGGTGCTTTTGAACTTCAGACGTACAAATACAATATAATTGCCGGAAAAACTACGTTTGTGAACGCTGAGGTATTTAATAACACTTGTGGTAATTTACTCCCAAAGGGAGGTAGTTTCCCTGCCCAGATACTTGATCTATATAGTTTGTTCGGTGGAAAATGCGAAGTTTACAACAACGTTGGATATAAATTCCCTCTAGTTGGTCAGAGTCATAGTAATTTTATATGGAATGAACTAAGTGACACCAAAGCTACTGGATTCAACAATAAATACTATGAAAGCTACCAAAAAGCTGGAATTATAGATGATAGTTCATTCAAATTGACGTCCAATTCTCCACTGAAGCACACCGGCGGTTCATTAGTTGGTCGGGGCTTAGAAAACATAACGAATCAAACTATCGCATACGACATCTATGGTATTTCAAGATCTTTGTCAATTCCATCTATTGGAGCGGTAGAATAAAAAAAAGTATATGAACACAAAGTTTCTAATTCTCGTCTTACTTAGCCTTTCAGTAAACTGCTTTTGCTGTAAGAAGAAAGTTATAGCCCTTGCTCCGGCACTCGAAGTTGTCGATTCTGATAACGATTCGGATTCACTAAATAATTCTGGTGTAGTCCAGTTTAAAGATATGCTTGGCGTTAATGGTTTTGAATGGGAATATACCTTTAATAATTCAAACGCATTAGATCCAAACAAAGTGAACTTAATTAGCAGTTTTGCCGGTTTCAGGCAATACCTTGACTGGGAAAAAATAGAACCAAAAGAAGGTTCATTTGATTTAAGTTTTTATGATGAGATTTATCGAAAAAATGCTGACTTAGGTATTACCACGCTTGTATGTTTGCAAATTATGCCGCGTTGGATGAGAATGACATATCCTGCATATAATCCTTCCGACGCATTTAGCAGCCTTAGAGATTATACTCCTGTTCCAAATGGAAGTAGCAAAAGCTTGCCGGCATCTTACGTTGCCATGGCAAAAGTCGGATTTCAAATTGCAGCGAGGTACGGCGTTAACAAATCTGTAGACAGAAACTTGGTCAAAGTAGCCAGCTATGAGCAAAGTGCTCCGAAAGTAGGTTTAGGTATACTGAAATATCTGGAATGCAGTAATGAACCTGATAAGAATTGGAGAGGACCGAATGCACAGCAAACGCCGGAACAATATGCGGCGCAGCTTTCAGCATTTTATGACGGACATATGGGCACGTTAGGCAGTGGTGTTGGGGTTAAGGCTGCTGACCCGAATATGAAGGTCGTAATGGCTGGCATTGCAAATCCAAATCCTGATTTTGTAAAACGTATGATTGAATGGTGCAAAATCAACCGGGTAAAGGATGGTAAGTTTACTTTGTGTTTTGATGTGATCAATTATCATCATTATTCAAATGAGAATTGGAAAACGGGAAAAGCTCCCGAGCTCTCGGATGTCGGCTCAGTAGCGGATAATTTCGTGAAATTGAGTAAATCCCAAGCAAATAATACGGAAATATGGGTTACAGAATGTGGCTTTGACGTGAATCCGAGAAGCACACAGGCAGTTGTTGCTATTCCGACTAAATCAACTCGTCAGACGCAAGCCGACTGGACCCTCAGAACCAGCCTTTTATATGCGAGAAAGGGTATAAAACGAACATTTTTCTTTATGTTAAATGATGTAAATATTGATGATGCTACCCAATACTCCTCTGCAGGTCTGATTGAGAAAGGTAAAAGAAGAATATCTGGCGACTACCTTTACCAGGCAAAAAAGTTAATAGGAAATTATTTCTATCATAGTACTTCTTCAAATGACCCTGTAGTTGATCTGTATACATCAGGGACAAAAAAGATGTATGTACTCACTATTCCGGATCAAAAGAACCGAAAAGCAAACTACACCCTAAGTTTGGGCAAAGCGGTTAAAGAGGCAACTATATACCGACCAAAAGCAGGTGCTGAAGAAATGACTGCAGAAAAAGTAACCGTTAATGAAAAGCTGGTAATTGCTGTCACTGAAACGCCGACTTTTATTAAGGTAGATTGAGCTAACTTCTCGATTATTTAGGCCTTTCTTACAAAGTTGTTATAATTAGATTTTATCAGCGCCAGGAGTTCTTTGTAACCATTGCTGAAGATACTGTAAAATGAGAATCTTTGATAGTATTTGTTGAGGGCATAATAACCGATAAGCAAGCCGGTCATCGTACTTAATATGGAAGCTGCAGCCACACCGTAAATACTACCCGTAAGTTTTATGGCCAACAAATCGGTAGAAACGGTTACGACAACCATTAACATCACTTTGAAAAAGTTGATTTTTGGCAGATGGATAATATCAAGTGTAAGCGCGAAAAAGCGCTCCGCGGGATAGAGCACAGATATTAACATGAAAATTCTTAGAATATTGGGAGCCTCCGTGTTGGTGTATTTCGTACCTCCTAATAACAGTATTGCATAGTCGGCAAAAACGAAACCTAAAAAAAGTAATGGCATAAAGATAAAGGTGATTAAACCAATGTTCTTCTTCATCACTTGCAGTAGTTCAGTTTTCATATCCGAATTGAAGTAGGCTGATAGCGCAGGCATGGCCGTAAAAACAAAACTCCTTAGTGGAATCTCCACAATTTGCATGAGTTTAGTTCCTGCATTATAGATCGCCAGATAAGTAGGACCTAAAAATAGTTTAATGATAAAAGCATCCGCGGAACTCAATAAGGTAGCGCTCAAATTTGTCCCCACACTGAACTTACCAAAATGATACATTTGTCTAATGCCCAACCGGCTTCTAAACTTCAATTTGCCAAGATCGGTCCAACCGCATAATAAAGATACTGCACTAGATATAAAATTAGCTGAAAGGTAGCAGTAGAGGACAGTGTGGATATTAATCTTACCCAGGTAGATCACGACAAGTAATAACGCCAAAAAACAGCCCTGGTTGGAAAAATTTAAAATTAGTAAACGATCAAACCTTTGTTTTCCCTGCAGAATACAATTAGACACAAAGAAGGGAAGTGAAAGTAAATAATTTAGACTGAAGAACTGTAAAAACAGCGTAATACTGGTGTCTTTAACCCGCAAAGAAAGAAAATAGGCAGGGATATTAATAACCATAAAAAACAGAGTTATTACTATTGCAATAAACCAGGTCGATCCAATGATTTCCTTTTTTCGTTCCTCATTGGAGCCTGAATAAAATTTGACAAACGCGGTGGAAAGAAACCCAGATCTGAAAGTATCTACAAGCAATAGCACGGTTAGGAAAAAAGCCCAGTTACCCATATCTTCTTGAGACAAAAACCGAAAAAGTATGGAAAGAGTAACCATTCCAACTACCGCATTTATGCCATTACTCGCAAGGGATAATATGTATTTGCTCTTGAAAAGATTGAATAAAATCAATGCTCCTGCTTTCATGTAGATATGATTATTTTGATAATGACCTTAGCCTCGAACTGAAAGCTTTGAATAACCCACCCTGTTCCATCAGCCGTCGGTCGGATGTCCAGACTAATGCGTGATTATCAGTTATGCCCCGAAGTTTCCCAAATTTATCTCTTAATTTCAACGCCAGATAACCATCCTCGTTTGCTCCTGGTGGGTGTTCATAACCTCCTACCTCAAGACCTTGTGACTTTCTATAGGCAGTACTGCAACCATAAGCATACATGGCCTCCTCTTTGTTTCTTTGGACCACCTTTTTGAATATGTCACCAATCGTCTCGTACAAGAAGTAAGGAAACCTTTTTGATGACAAGTCCGGTAAAAAAGCGAATCTACCATATGCACACGCAACATCTACATCTTTCAGCAGCGGTCCACTTAGCAAATCGACCCAATAAGGACTGTAAACGGAATCCGCATCGGCATTCATTATGATCTTTCCTTTGGCAGCTTCCAAACCTGCATTTCTTGCATGCCTAACACCCTGCTTATATTCTATGAGGTGGTTTACTCCTACCATTTCTAGTAATTCCTGTGTTTTGTCAGTAGAGTTATTATTGACTACAAGAATTTCCACCTTCATATCAGTGATAGTTTTTGCCAGAGATGAAAGCGTTCTTAATATCGATTGTTCTTCATTATATGCTGGTATAATTACCGTAATATCGGGTGCATCTGAATTGAAGCGTTTTAAATTTTCTCGAATATCTTCTACGTGTTTCAGGAACCAGTCGGCATTGTGCTGCTGATCTTCAATGTAAACGGGAACCTTCAATGGTCTGAACGACATAAGTCTTGGTTTGTAAGGTGTAAACATAATTAATACTTCTCACTTTCTTATAGCCTGCCTGATTTCATTTCATCAACGGCAAAAGCACAGGCTCTGGCAGTAAGGGCCATGTAAGTTAGTGAAGGGTTTTGGCAGCCAGAAGATGCCATCGCACTACCATCGGTAACAAACACATTTTTCACCGCGTGAATTTGGTTATGCGAATTCAATACAGAAGTAGCTGGATCTCTTCCCATTCGAGCAGTGCCCATCTCATGTACAGTTGATCCTCCAGGATTGTCATATGAAAACGTGTTTACATTTTTAAAACCCGCCTGGGTTAACATCTCAGCTGATGTGCTGGATATATCCCGCTTCATCAGGGCTTCATTCTCACCGAATGAAAAATTAATTTTGATTAAAGGTAACCCGTAGGGATCTTTTTCGGTTTTATCTAAAGATACCTGATTGTTATAGTTGGGTAAGCACTCTCCCCAACCAGCCATCCAGACACCCCAAAGTCCAGGCGTCGTGAGCTTATCTTTGAAGTTACTACCAAATCCCTCAAGTGATACAGATTTGTCTCTCCAACTTTCACGTTCCCCGTATCCCTGGATATTGTACCCCCTTAAGAAATCGGTGCTTTCATTATCTTTTAAGTTTCGATACCTTGGAATTAAAAAACCGGCCGGTCTTCGCCCTTTATAATATCGATCACTGTACCCCTCATGAACACCCGATGCACCTGAAGAAGAATGATGATCCATTAAATTATGTCCTAACTGTCCGCTATCATTACCCAAACCATTTGGGAAACGATCCGAAATAGAATTCAAAAGAATCGAGGTTGACCCAATTGTTGAAGCGTTCACAAAAACAATTTTTGCGTAAAACTCCATTTCTTCCAGCGTATTCAAATCCACGATGCGTACGCCGCTTACCCTTTCGGTCGAATCATCATAGATAAGTTCTTTTACAATAGAAAATGGCCTTAATGTAAGATTTCCAGTGGCTGCTGCTGCCGGTATGGTTGAACTGTTACTGCTAAAATAGCCACCAAACGGGCAACCCCTTGAGCATAGGTTTCTATATTGGCAAGCACCACGTCCTTTCCAGCCACGTGTGAGGTTTGCTACCCGGGCAATTGTAAGAAGCCGATGTTCGTCATTTTTTCTTATAGACTCTGCCAAATGTTTTTCGATACAATTTAGCTCCATAGGGGGAAGGAAATCACCATCAGGTAAATGATCTAAATTTTCACATTGACCACTTACACCTATATAGCGCTCAACATAATCGTACCATGGTGAAAGATCTTGATAGCGGATAGGCCAATCCATACCATGACCATCTTTCAAATTTGCTTCGAAATCTAAATCACTCAACCGGTAACATTGGCGACCCCATATAAGTGACTTTCCACCAACCTGGTACCCCCTAACCCATCGGAATGGTTTTTCTTCGATATAGGGTTGTTCGTTGTCATTCAAAAAAAACAGTCGATCACCGGCATCGGAATTTCTGGCTTGTATTGGAGCCGAATTAATTTCCTTTTGGGTGTTATTCAGTCTATATTTAAAATCCCAGGTTTTTAAATTTGCAGTAGGATAGTCCGTAACATGTTTTACATCCCTTCCTCTTTCGAGCAACAAAGTTTTCAGTCCCCTCTCACAAAGTTCCTTTGCCGCCCAACCTCCTGAGATACCCGAGCCGATTACGATTGCGTCGTAGGTATTGTACTTAATATCAATTGAGTTCATTTATTCTATCATTCTAAAGCCCAGCATTTTTGTTGAGCGGTTAACGGAATACAAGCTTCAAAAGAACCAGGAATATCATCATAAGCCATCCCTATCGTCGCACCTACTTCCGAAGTACAATAACCTACTACAGTATAATACTTCAGCATATGAATAAAGTTGTCGCCTAACAATTTGTATCGTATTTTTCTCCAGAGAGAATTGGTTTTTTCTTTATTCTCTAAATAGGTGAGAATCGCAATTCTTTCTGATTCCACACAAGACATATAATCCTTCCGGTAAGTATTCCAGGTATATTGTTCAAAATCTTTGAAGCCCGATAAAAAACGATTCTGAGATTTTACCTCCGTGCAGTCTTTAACCATGCGCATTATAAAATCTTCCACTTGCACATCCTTGGCACCAGGAGTATCAGTTCTTGGAATAATGGTTTCTGCAAGTTCGGCAAGTAACTTCTTTTTTGTGAATAAATAATCCAACTGAGGCCTCCGGTATAAACGCCAAAATTTAATAAATGCTGACCCGGTGAAAAGGATCAAGACAGACCCTAAAATACTTAAAATTGCGGTTCTTCTGTTCATTCTCTCCACAAATTGGACTTCAAGAAAGCGAAACTTCTTTTGTCAAGCACTTATATGGCTAAATTATTATATACAGTAAGTAATTGCTCTGCCGACGACCTCCAGGTAAACTGAGCAGCCCTCTTCAATCCTTTCATTTTCATTTCCTGCATTAATTGTGGACTTCCGAGTAGATGAATCATTTTTTCGGTGATGTCCTCAAAATTGTATGGATCAACGAATATTGCTGCATCATCCGCAACTTCCGGCATCGACGAAGTTTGTGAAGTGATCACCGGTACGCCACAGGCCATTGCTTCTAGTATTGGTAAACCAAAACTCTCTCGAAGTGACGGATATAGAAAAAGACTGCAATTGTTATAAAGTAATGGCATCTCTTCGGATGGGATATATCCGGGGAAAATGAAATCATCCTGCAAGTCGATTGCTTTCATTTCGTTCAACAGTTCGTAAACAAGGTTCTGATCGTAATCCAAAATAATCAGGGGTAAACCCTGTGGAGTGGAACGTTTGTATTTAATGTATGCTTTTACGACATTAATCGTATTCTTTTTCGGTGCAGTATTTCCTAAAAATAATATAAAATTACTTGGAAGTGAATGCGTTAAGCTAAAATCTTCCAGCCTCGCAGCATCAAATCCCGTTGTAAACTTAGGACTTACTGCATTATAGATCACCTTCACAGCATGCTCAGGCAATTTCAGTCGTTCCAGTATAACTTGACGTTCAAAATTTGATACGGTTACAATGACTTTACTCATTTTTACGATCCTTGGAACTATCAATTTTCTATAAATGTTTCCGAAATTTTGATATGCTGTCCCTTTGAAATCAGTTTTTTCTAAATAGATAACATCATGAAGTGTGAGCATTAGAGGAACCGATAAGCGCAATGCTGATGTATTACAGGTTGAGTGAAGAAAGTCGAGATTATCTTCTTTCACTGCGGCTGGCAGCGTAATCTGCTCCCAGGTAAAATAGTTTTTTGCAGAAAGTGCTCTTATTTTGAAGTTTGCAGTTTCCATGATGCACTGATCAACGTCATCTCTTACATAAATAACATATTCGTTATAGGTATCAATTTGCTGTAGTTCTTTGATTAGTTCAAGGGCAACCACCTCCATTCCATGCTTTTTCTTTCTGAAGAGTCGTTGTACCTCTATGCCGATCCGTAATTTATTTTTCATTAATTGTTGTCTATCATAGATGAAACCTTACTTATTACTATTCTCTTTGTGGTAGTGTTCAGTCGCCACTGAAATCTGATTTGCTCTTCTCGCTTTCATAAGCGCTAAAATTTGATAATAAATAAACTTTGGAGCATTTTCAAGGGAGTTATATATTTTTTGATCTGCCTTAAAATAAGCTAAGGCCTTGAAGACTGTGATAAAAAAAACAATGAAGCAACACATCCAGAAAGTGAGCATCCAAGGGATCAAAACCAAATTAATGACTATAAAAATACCTGAAAGCATGATCAAAATAAATAATGGCGGCCTAAGCAGCATAATACTAAATAGAAATTGATTCCGGTTTAATCCGGCGACAGCTTTCCGCATCAATTTGCCTCCAAGGAAGAGATATTTAAACCAGGTATTGATCCACCGGGATCGCTGATTTACCAACTGATCTGTTTTTGCAGTCTTTTCGTCATACACTATAGCTTTTTCAGCAAAAGCGATCCTGTGGCCAGCCGAGATGATCTCATATTGCAAGATCTTATCAAATCCTGCACCCTGATAAGTATTATTTTCCAGACAGTTTTTGTAAAGATTTGTCTTAAATGCCATTCCAGATCCAGATAGCGCAGCAGAAGAACCTGCCTCAAACATTAGCTTTCGA
>JAPSHM010000296.1 GCA_031179845.1 Pedobacter sp. | reverse complement strand
CGAGATGGTCACCGGAAACCGCGATCTCCAGTCCGTCGTATCCCCACCGGCCGGCAAGTTCGGCGACCTGATCTACGACCAATGCGCCTGATTTTGTTGCTGCCAGTAATTGGTTGGAGAACCTGGCAGTTAAAGAGGCTTCCTGCTCATTCAATTTTTTGAGGTCGGTTTTTGCATTATCGGCCAATTTTGCCCCTGCCAGTACAAACTCCTGGTAATAATATTCGATCAGTCTATTGGACTCTGTATCAAGTTTGAGTTGCTTTCTGGTATTGTATATGGTTTCTATTCGCTTGAACAACTTTTCGTTGAGGTAAATTGCATCCTGATGGGCAGCTTGTTTTGGCGCCATTTCCTCTTCTATTTTTTGTAACTGCTCATTGGTATTGGCACCGGTGAGCAAGCTGAAGACGTTATTCACCCGAGCCAACATCTGACCGCTTCTTTCCAATTCAACAAGCGTATTTTCGAATGTCGGCGCGTCCCGGTTATCGGAAATTCTGCTGATTTCGTTCAATTGAATTTTCATGCCCTCCAGGATGGCAGGTTCAAAATCGTCGTTCTTGATCTGACTGAAGTCGGGCGCCTGGTAGGGCAGCACACTTTCTTTCAAAAAAGGATTGGATGGTGATATATTGGTAGTAAGGTTTACTTCTGATTTTTTGCTACTGTTTTCACAAGAAGCAAAAATGGCCAGCATGGCAACCAGAGGCAATTTCAGCGATGTTTTCATTTAATAATAAGTTTTTGTTGTCGTCCAATGTACAAAATTCTATGGCGACTGAGAACGGAAGACTTATTTTTCTGAGTAAGACTACCGGAACTCTTTGATATCTACGATCCTGTCGCTATCTGTGAATTTCAAAAAGGTAATGCCTTTTTTATTTTTTTCCCAGCTGAAGTTATCTCTGATCCATGCTAATTTCTCCTCGGTTGAGTCAAGTGCCGGTTTAGATATCTTTTCGTTAAAAACCACATCACTTTCGTAATGTACCTGGTATAGAGAGGTAGGGGTAAGAAATACTAAAGTGGCTTTATCTGGTGAACTTAAAATGAACTCGCCCTGAATACGCTCTTCTGGGTCTAATCTTTTGATTAGATATACCCGGGCACTTACGTTGGTTACATAAAAATCATTGTTGATCACGTATCCGGCCCTTCCCAGCTGAACGATCCCTTTGGTTAGGGTAATGTCGTGATCGCCGGTAGAAGGCCTATACAAACTGGCAACATTGAGCATGCCGCCTTTTAAGGCAAGAATATATATGGGCCCCGGCAAACCAGATTCATCTGCTATCTGAACCAACAAAGTAGTTTTTTGCGAATTGATGAACTGGGCATAAGAAAATCTTTCTGTTGCTGAACTTGGGTCTGCTTTGTTCATTAAAATACGAACCAGTGTATCGTGGAACTTTATTTTGTATTCCTCTTTAAGCTCGTGGGTATCGTCATTCTGTTTGACGATGATTTCAAAGGTGCTTTCCTTGCCGACCGGGGAATCATTGAATTTTTCATTAGTGGTCAAGAGCCGAGGCGTGTAAACCATAACAGGATCTTGCTTTTGCTGACAGCCGATAAATAGAACCGACAACAGGAGGGCGAAAATTAAATTTCTCATAATTTGGTTAGGGTTGATTGTTATTCTACAAAAATAGACTTTGTGAACACATTTCCAACTGCTTATGAAGTTTGTAAGTATCTTTCTTGTTATAAATCAATCGGTTTATAACTATAAGCAGAAAAAAACCTAAACCTATGCAGTCCTTTACAACGCTTAAATAAATATAACACATTAAGTTGCTATACATTTTAATTATTTTAAATATAGAAGATTTAATTTTTTATAAGTTTAATACATTATAGTAATTAGTTATAGGTATTATTTTTATGTTTGCATAATTTAAAGACAAACAAATGAAAAACAGAATTTTATTCTCAGCTCTGTTATTAGCAGCGCTCACATCATGTAAAAAGAACAATTCGAAGGAGGACGATTCAAAAGATCCTTTCAAACTTGAGTATTCAAACTTACCAGTGGAACAACACAAAAACACGTTAGAAACCAATGGTGTTGATTTTATCAAGAAAATTAATACGCTGCCAGACGAAGATTTCATCCCTGCAATCGAACATTTGGCTGAATTGGATCTGGAATTATTAAGCAATAATGTTGTCGGTAAACAAATCATTGCCAGTACTTTATCCGCTAAAAAACAAAACATTAGTGCGCTATTTAATGCTGTAGCTGAGGTGAATCCTACACCTAACGGACGGAGTTTAAAGGAGTACTATGGTATTTACACCTGGGACAGCTCACAGAATGACTGGGTGAAAACGGCATCTGATTCCAAATTAGAAATAAACTATCCTGCTACCTCTGTTAGTAAAACTAATAATGCAACATTAACAGTAACCTACACTGCTTCCAGTGTTAAAGCAGAATTAAACGGAGAGCGTTTTGAATTACCTGCTTCGGCAAACGCTTCCTTGAAAGTAGCGGGTAAGGAACTTCTGAAATTGGTTTCAGCTTATGAATATAAAGCCGATGGCACTCCAACTAAGTCAGATGTTACGGTAGCAATGGGTTCGTTTACCTTCAAAACAGATGTAACAAATGATCTGTCAACCGTTATCGCTAATGTTTCGATGACCAAAGGTACTGAAGTGCTATTCAGCGTAAATGTATCTGGAAAAGGAAATGGAAATTATACGGATATCGTAGATTCTGACAATATTGAGGAGATCATAAAAAATGCAAATACTACGTTTGAGATCATGGACATCAAAATTGTTGGTGAAATTGATGTTAATGCGATGGCTTTGGCTGAAAAATCGACGCTTAACCTTCCTGAAAAGGAATCTACTGAAGCAATGGCAGCGGCATTCAACAAACATTCAAAATTAGTTGCTATCTACAAAAGTGAGAACGCAATTGTTGCGAAAGCTGAATATGCATCGGTGGAAAATAAATATAGTTATGAAATTTACAATCCGAATACTGGTAAGACTGAAACTGTTACATCATCGAATTGGATCGTAGAGCCTCGTTTGGTATTCAAGGATGGTTCTAAAGTTAGTTTGGAGACTTATTTCAATTCAGGATTTAGTAAGTTGATCGATGATGTTGAAGACTATATAAACCGTTTTTAATTATTCATATCATAAAAGGAGCCGCCTCGTCATCATTTGATCAGGCGGCTTCTTTGTATCTGCTATTTTGCAATTCTTTTGTAAATGGTAGAACCATAACCACACCAAATACCAACGCCCGGACCTTTGATATTGGTTTTTAATGCAACGGTACTCCCCATTAGCGGGTTAGAAGCATTTAATATTTCATCCTGGAAACTACTCCAAAATTCAAATCCACTTTCAGGGATAGCAGAAAACTTAATCATCACCGTGTCTCCTGTAAGAAAATAGGGTTCATTTTTACTGGTTAAATTGTTTTCGGGTCCCCTGTTGATCTGCAAGCTCAGATCTTTTCCGTTGAAGTATTTGTCATTCTGATTGGACAAAAGAACGGGGCTAAAAGTGTTGGCCTTTTCCAGTTTGGTGTAGAGTCTGTAATAATTTCTTTCAGCAGCAGGATCATTGAAACGAACATTTAATTGCTGATTGTTATCTGTTTTAGGCAGAAACCAGATGCTGTCTAAGGGAACTGTTTTCGGAATAGAAGTTTCGGCTTCTAAAACAAAATTAGCATATTCTATCTTCAGCTTATAGCTCCCGCCACTTTTTCCTTTTAAGGATGTTCCCTTATACATAAAATAGGGGAAATAGTGGTCGTCCCTTCCGGCGGTCAGCACCTCAGTTTCTATACCGTCACTAACGGTAACTTTTGCATTTCTGATGATCACGTTGGCAAGCTGAGCCGAATCCAAAGAGGTGAAGAACGGAAGATTATGTGTTAATATTACACGAGGATAATCATCGTTTTCAATCCAGCCTTCAACCACAAAATGAGGTATAAAATCATTAACTTTTTCGTCTTTTTTACACGAAAACAGGCTAATGGTGATCAAAATAAATAGGTTGTACTTGAAAGCATTCATTATTTAAAGATGATTTTATAATTGATTGAAGGTAGAATGGGTAACAAAACGACTGATTTTTCCTGGATAGTAATTTTTCCAGCGCCTAAGCTGCCTCTGGCAAGATAAAAGTTAAAAATCGGATTAGCCCGATTGTACACATTATATACAGAGAAGGATAGCTTGCTTTTGTACTTGTCACCTAAAAGAAACTGATAGTTTGCGGATAGATCCAATCGATGGTAAATCGGCATCCTGGAGCTGTTATATGCGCCATATTCATTTATCACATTACCCGAGATTAAATACCTGCTAATCGGTTTGGTGTAGGTGTTGCCGGTAGCCAAGGTAAACAATCCGGATAAATTCCACTTTTCGCTCAATTTGTAATTAGATACTATAGTAAAATCGTGTGTTCTATCGTATTTAAATGGAAACCTCTTTCCTCCATTCAGCGCTTCAAAAATCCGATCTGACTTAGAAAGGGTATAACTAAGATATCCAGTTAAGCGATCTTTATTTTTTTTGAAATAGAATTCGCTGCCATAACTATTACCCTTGCCCAGGTAAACATGGTCTTCAATTTTAAGATTATCAAACAAATTCATTAACCCTCCTGAAAATTCAAGGATATTGTTCATGTTTTTGGCATACACATCAATGTAGGCCTCGTAGCCGGCGTCTTTCCAGTCTTTAAATATTCCGAGACTAAGCTGTTTTCCTTTCTCAGCAGGTAAGTTACCAGTGGCAGGTATCCAAAAATCGCTGTGGAAGTTGGAGGCCGTAATTGGTATGAGATGTGTAGTCTGAACATTTGCGGAATAGGCCAGTTTTAGCACCGTGTTGGTATTGATGTTGAAGCGGGCGGTGAAGCTTGGCTCAGCAAGGAATTGATCACTAACGGTTTCATTTCTACCATACGAACTAGTTGACCCATCTTCAGCAGATAAATTGTAAGGTCCCTTATGTC
>JAPSHM010000049.1 GCA_031179845.1 Pedobacter sp. | reverse complement strand
TCGGATTTTCTTTTCGAAAGGTTATAGCTGAACACTCCTGATACGCCAAGGGAAACATTAAGCACTAAAAACGCAAATACAATAAGCGCAATACTCAACTGAATGTAGTCAAGTTTATGGGCGTATTTTTTCATCAAGCTAAGAGCATTAAGCTGTTTGATCAGGATTTGATTCGATCCGATAGATGAGACATTTTTTCTCAATTTGTGATCCAATAATTGAATGTTTTCTGCTTGATCGGACCTAATTATAAACTTTGACGCGACTTTATTCAGAGGAATAAAGAATCCGGGGCTAACATCTGCGGAAGTGTTTTCTTTGAATGTTTCCGAAATTCCGATTATGATCGCTGGCTTGTCGTTGATTGAAATTGATTTACCCAGAGGATTTTCCCCAGAGAAATCGCGTTCTGCTAAATCTTTGGTAATGACGACCGGCGTGCTGTTTGTAGCGTAGTCTTTTGCCGAAAACCATCTGCCTTCCGTCAGTCTAATGTCCAAAACTTCGTCATAGTGCTCATCCACTTCGAATGCCAAGGCACTTGAAACTTGCTTGTTGTGTTTAATTTTTTGTTCGGATCCCCATTGGTAAAATGGAACCACATTTGTGGCGCTAACAGCTTTTACTTCTGCGATACCTTTAAGTTTTTGATGGACTAGTTGGCTAAGCTCCGCCTTTTGTTCTTCTGTTGCATTTTGAAAATCAATATCAACAACCCAAGCCTTTTCGTAATTATATCCCATTGGTTTGAAGTAATTGCTAAACTTTTTCAGGTTCAACCCTATAAAAAAGAACATGGCGACAAAAGCAATGAATAGTTGGACTAACAAGAAGAAATTGTTTTTCTTTTTGTTGATGATCATTTTAAATAGATGCAAAATCATAAACTGTTTCCCCCTTTCAAGGCGTAAATTACATTCATGCGAGACATTTTCCAGGCGGGATACGCGCCTGATACCAGACCAAAAATGAGGCAGCTAAAAAGGCAGAAGGCAAATACAGGCCAGCTGACAATAAACGTATCCGTGGGCATTTTAAATAGTGGGTCGAAAGAGTTGATCACCTGAATCAAAAGCTTGGAGGCATAAATTGACATGCCTAATCCAATAAGTCCTCCAATCAGGGTGATGATTACATTTTCGATTATGAATTGCTTGACCAGTGCTCCCGATGTGGCTCCAAAAGATTTGCGTACACCGATCTCCTCAGCCCTTTCGCCAATTCGGCTCAGATTTAAGTTAATAAGACTGATAGCGGGTATCAGCATGAATAGTACCATGACGATTAGCAAAATAATCGTTGTCTTTCCATATTCAGGTTCGTCATCGTTAGATGAGCTGCTTTTGGCAAATTGTTCGATTGAGCTGAAGGGATAAAGTTTTAATGAGTCTGCTCCGTTGGCGTTTCTTCCGATTTTCCGCATTTGTGATCTCAGTTCAGTGCGCACTTTTCTTGCATCTTCGGACTTTGACAGAATTATCGCACTGTAGGTTCCTTCAATTGCCTTTTCAGTCGTATGGAGATTCATGTCTGTCGTGTAGGGGACATAAACATCACCATACAGCTTACTGAACGCTGCCGCTGATTTTAGCACACCGATCACTTTAAATGCTTGTCCGTAAATGGTGATTGATTTCCCTTCCGCATCCTCATTATTAAAGAAATGTTCTTTTGTTTTTTCGTTGATGACGGCTACTCTTGCACCGCTCTTTACATCGTCGGTGGTGTATGATTTGCCTTCCACAAATTTGAAATCAGCAATGTTCCAAAGGTTTTCGTCTGTTTGCTGAAGTACATGGCCGGCAGTCTTTCCATTCAAAAATGACACAAATTCATTCCTCTTAAGAATAGAAACGGTCTCGGCGCTTTCTAATTTCGGTAAGTGTTGGAGAAAATGTACGCTTGGCGTCGCATCGGTGCTTTTACCATTTCTATAAATGCTCACCTTATCTAGTAATAACATTCTGCTTCTATTGCGCTCCGGGGTGTTCGCTCCGATGATCTGGTCCACGAAAGAGGCAAAAACAGTTATTATCATTATGGTGAAGCTGATCCCCACCAGTGTGAGCGCCGTGTAATACTTTTTTCGAAGCATTAATTTAAGGGCTAGCTTGATATAATTCTTTATCATGTTCTTTGTTTCTAATTCGGGTTAATTAACCTGCTGTCCATCAAAAAACCTGATGATCCGCTGGGTCTTTTTAGCCATGAACTCGTCATGAGTCACCATCACTATTGTTGTCCCCTCCTGTTTGTTTAGATCAAGCATAATTTTCATTACCTCTTCGCCCATTGCGCTATCCAGATTTCCGGTTGGTTCATCTGCTAAGATGATCTCCGGATTCCCTACGATGGCACGTGCAATTGCTACCCGCTGCCTTTGGCCTCCTGAAAGCTGGTTAGGATAATGCTTTGTTCGGGCACTTAAACCGACTTTTTCTAGTGCTTCAACCGCTAGTTTACGTCGCTCAAAACTGGTTACGCCGCTACGATAGAGTAGGGGAAGTTCAACGTTATCAACTACCGATAGGTCGTTGATGAGGTGGTAGCTTTGAAATATGAATCCAAGCTTTTGGTTCCTGAAATTAGCCAGTTTTTTGTTTCTGAAGTTTGTTACAGACTGACCGTCTATGGTGAGCACACCTGTTGTGGGAGCGTCGAGTAATCCCATAATGTTTAATAAGCTACTCTTGCCGCAACCAGATGGTCCCATTATCGCTACAAACTCACCTTTGTTGATCGTTAAGTTTATTTTATCGAGTGCAATGGTTTCAATGGCTTTGGTACGGTATACTTTTTCTATGTTCGATAATTGTATCATGTCTATTTTTTTTAAAGGATATTCTATTCTACGATTTTACACTCAATTGTATTGGAGCAAAAGAAACCATCGTGGTTACTGGGAGGTCCAAGATAAAGATTAGGCTTTTCATTTTTTTTGTTTTGAGGTTATTATAAATGGTTGATTTGTTATATTTTTTGATTTGTTGCAAAATCATAAAGTGTAAGCACACGGAGGTTCAGGTAGGAGTTCCAAAAGCTTTTTAAGGAAAAGATGTAATCTCGGCGTGCCTGGTCCATTTCTTGCAAAGCTATGTTGAGGTCGGTGATGCTTAAATCAGCAAGTATATATCGCTTTCTTGCAATTTCAAATCGTTCTGATGCAGTTTTATCGGCCTCAGCGTTGGTTTGCATTTGCTCCTTGATCATCTCAAGTTGTCGCACCATGGTATAGATTTCCTGGTCAAAGTTTATTTGATCCTGTTTCACGGTGGCTTCCACCAGTTTCCTGTTCGACTGGGCGGTTTTTATTCTTGAAGTTGATCTCCCCCAATCTACAATTGGGATTTGAAATCCTAAACTTACAACCTGCTGGTCTTTAGCATTTCTATAAATGCCTGGAATCTCGTTAGCAACATTTGTAAGTCCAAAGGACCCGAACAGGGTAGCTTTTAAGCCGTTTTCCCCTTTCGCTTTTGCAATATCTCTATCCGCTTCAAGCAAAGCCCTTTTGAATTGAATAGCATGTTGACGATTGGCTCTGCCCTCGCGAAGTGCTACTTCCTCATCCAGGTCGAATTTTATTAAATCTTCCGGAAGGATAAGTTTAACGGGATTCGCTGAGAATAATCCTATGAATGATTTTAGTTGAAGCTGGGAGGTTTCAGCAATCACATTGGCCTGGGCTACGGCTTTTTTAGCATTTAATACCCCCAGTTTCAAGCGCAGTAATTCGTCTTTTGATAGTCGTCCCAGTGAAGCTTTCATATCTCCAATTTTGTAGATGGTCTCGTTATTTGCGAGGTTTTTAACGGCGATGTTTCTGTTTATTTGCGCTATTAGCAGATTAAAAAAAAGCTCTGAAGCATCCCGACCAACCACTTCGATATCTTGAACATATTTCTTTTGCGATTCCTCATAACGCAGCGGCTCAATTTTCTTATCCCATTTAAATGGATTGTATGCAAATAAGGGCTGATTGAATCCTACAACCAAAGGATTTCCGTTGTATCGAGTTTGCTTTCTTTCAAAATCTCTGAAGCGTAACATATTTGAATTGACAGAAAGCTGACCTCCTGTAAGACTTATGTTTTGTGTGATCCATAAATTCAATTGTGAGTTGTCGTTGATCACCGGTTTAAATTCTACGGTTCCTTCCGGTTGGACAACTGGGATATTGGTTTTGCTAAACTGCGGCAAGGAGCCATCTAGGCTTAATTGCGGATAGTAGTTGGACTTAAATGTTTTGTGTTGCCAATAGTAATTTTCGCGAATAGTAGCAGCTTGAACCGAGGCGGTGGAGTTTTCCTTCGCAATGCGAATAACCTCCTGGAGCGACATTCTTAATGTGTCTACAGTGCTTTGACTCTTTACAAATGAGGGAATAACAATACCAGCAAGTAATAGAATTGACTTAAACATGGTCTTTAATTTATTTAGGTGATTACTTTATCTGAATTTTGCCGAGGTGAATGTGGTCCTGCATATCCGAAGTGATTACTTTTTCGCCTGAATTGATACCGGACAGTATTTCGATAAAATCGGAATTGCTATCGCCAATTTTAACCTTTCGAGATATCGCCTCATTACCATTTAAAACAAAAACTTTCTGTTCTTGCGAGCCATTGAAAGCAGCCCCATTTTTTACCCTGACTACCTTGTCTTTGTAAGAGGTTATGATGTACACTTCCGCTTTTAAATTTGAGCGAAGTAGCCTGGAGTTTTTATCATTCAGCGCAATAGAAAATTTTACTGTGCCATTTTCGACCTCCGGTTGCACATTAGTGATTTTTCCTCTGAGATCGTTTTTGTTGATTCGTACGATTGCGGTTCTGCCTGCTTTTAGTTCGTCTGCATAAGTATCAGAAATTGTGGCTTCGACTTGAAAGCTGCTTAAGTCAGCAATTCGCACTAGTTCTTCACCTTCGTTAATCTCTGCACCAATTTTATCGTTTACCCATGTAATTACTCCATTTCTTGGTGAGGAAATAGCAGCATTTTTCAGCTTAGCACTGATTGCATTAATGTCTTTGTCTCTAATGCTGATTTCAAAGCCGAGGCTCTTTAAATCGGCCTGCATCATTAATCTTTGGTCGCTAATTTGGTTTTGTAATTGTTTTAGCTCAAGTTGCGCTACATTAAGATTTAGGTGAGCTTGTTTTACATTTTCTTGTGTACTTCCGCCAATGTCTAATAAAGATTGCTCGTGAGCTACCGCTGTTTCCAAGCTTCGAATTCTGATATGTTTTATCGAATATTGAGTATTTAATTCGTTGAGGCTCTTCTGCAAACTCAGCTCCAACTGGTTTATCTTGTTACGATTAACCAGTTGTTCGTCAATTACTTTCTCGTAAGAAATAAGCGACGCCTCTTTATTTAATTGAAGTATAGATTCTCCGGCTTTAACTGATTCGCCCGTGTTATGTAATACTTTTTCAAGCTTAGCACTAACCGGACTGGTAATGGACATTTCGTATTCAGGTATGATGACGCCAGCTCCGGGAACGGTTGCTTCGATAACACCTATTTCCGCAATGGATGTAGTTAGAGATTTTCCGTTTACAGAGGGTGTAACAAGGGTATTAAATCCTATAAAGGAAAAAAGTAGAATAGAAACAATTGCGAGAGCTAATAAGTAGCTTCTTTTTTTTTGGCTGTTTTTTAATTGTTCTGAAATTTGACGGTCCATATTCTTTAATATCTTGGACCCTATATTCCAATCGGAATGCCAATGTTAACTTGGTATTTTTCAGTTGTTTATGATATTTTAAGTTCCGGGACCTGTTTAGAAGTGGACACTTTGTAAAAAAATGGGCATGATGTTATAGCTATCCAACGGTGTACGATTGCCGCCGAAGGATACGGATATCATTAATAATTGACTGAACTGCTGACCAAACAAGTTTGGACTTTTCACAAAAGCTATCCTGCAAGGCAGCGACTAACTTTGCACTTCAAAGATTACAATGATTATGGCAAAGACAGTATTAGTTACAGGGGCTTCAGCAGGAATTGGAAAAGCAACTGCAATTCTATTAGCACAAAACGGCTACAATGTTTACGGTGCGGCACGCAGGGTAGAAAAGATGCAAGACCTGAAAGATTACGGCATAATACCTATTGCACTAGACATTACAGAAGACGAAAGTGTTATTGCTTGTGTTGAACAGATTTTCAACGAAGCAGGAAGTATTGATATTCTAATAAACAATGCTGGATTCGGTTCATATGGTGCGATTGAAGATGTTACCATGCAAGATGCAAAATATCAGTTGGAAGTAAACGTATTTGGTGCAATGCGCTTAACTCAATTGGTGTTGCCAAAAATGCGGCAAAACCAATACGGCAAAATTGTAAACCTTTCTTCAGTTGGCGGCAAAATAGCGTCTCCGCTAGGCGGATGGTATCATGCAAGTAAATTTGCGATTGAAGCGTTAAGCGATGCCATGCGTTTAGAAGTGAAACCATTCGGTATTGACGTCATTGTAATTCAGCCGGGTGGCACAAAATCAGAATGGGGCGACATTGCTGTTGAAAGTCTAATGCGCGTTTCGGGTAAAACAGCATACGGAAAATTGGTGACTGCTTTTGAAAGATCGTTTAGAAAAATGGCAGGTGATGTTCCTGAGCCGATTGTGATTGCCCAATTGATAAAAACTGGTATTGAAGTAAAAAATCCGAGAACCAGATATGCTGGCGGTTATATGGCAAAACCAATGTTGTTTCTACGAAGCATCTTGTCTGATAAAATGTTTGATAGGATCTTAATGAGCCAAATGAAATAAGGTATCTTTATTAGTATGCAAAAAGAGCAATTGAAAAGCAATATCATATTGCAGACTTGTGAAGGCGATAAACATTTCGGACACACTCATTTTGTGCATGATCACGTATTGGGTTTAGTCACTTCGGGCATAGCTGAACATTACACACCAGATGGTGTCACAACTTACACCGCAGGGACATTGTGTTTGTTTAGGCGAATTCAATTAATGAAAACTATCAAAAAACCTTACGAGGGGAAAAATTTTACTACTATCAACATTTTTTTAGGCCAGGAAACGCTGAAAAGATACAGTTTGGAACATGATATAAAAGCTGACGGAAATTATAATGGCGAACCAAATGTAATGATAGATCACGACGAATTTATAAAAGGATATTTCAGTTCGCTAATGCCATATTTTGCACATCCTGAGAAACTTACACCAACGTTAGAGTATGTCAAAACGATTGAAGCTATTGAATTATTACTTCGCAAACCTGCATTGAAAGATTTTTTGTTCGATTTCACCGAACCACACAAAATAGATCTGAAGGAATTTATGAGCCGACATTTTTCCTACAACATTCCGTTGGCACAATTTGCGAGACTAACGGGCAGAAGCCTATCTACTTTTAAGCGTGATTTTGCAAAAATCTTCAGCACAACTCCCGAAAAATGGTTACAAAAACAAAGATTAGAGCAAGCATACTTTTTAATTACGCAAAAGAACAAACGTCCGTCTGAAGTCTATCTTGAGGTGGGATTTGAAAACCTGTCTCATTTCTCAACTGCATTTAAAAAGGAATTTGGTACGAATGCCTCATCGTTATAAATGCTTTTTCCATCAGTAAGAGGTTGCCAGGCGTTTCATCAAACTTTCTCGAAAGACTTTTCCTATTGGGAGCTTCCTGCTATTTAATGTTATTTGGTTACCTTCCAGATATTTAATCGCTGTCAGTGATAGCAGATAGGACTTATGAATTCGAATAAATATATTCTTCGGTAATTGTTCTTCAAATTGTGTGAGGGTTTGCTTAGACATGATACGGTCACCCATACTTCGATAAATAAAAATATAGTTGCCGTAAGCTTCTGCGTATTCAATTTCCTTCAACAATATTTTGGCAAGTTTTTTATCAGATTTCACCATAACAAATCCCTCAAGTTCCTTTTTCTGATCAGGAAAAGTAGCATCCGGTCTTTTGTTGATGGCTCTTTCAGTGGCCTGTACAAAACGTGGAAAGGAAAAGGGTTTCAACAGGTAATCAATTACTGACAACTCAAAACCTTCTAACGCAAACTCTCCGTACGCTGAAGTAATAATTACAGAGGGGTATTTCTTAAGCGAACGCAACATTTCAAAACCGGTTAGTCGTGGCATATTGATATCAAGGATGATCAGATCAATGTTTTTATCGTTTATTACCTGCATTGCTTCGAAAGCATCTTCACAATTGGCAACAAGGACCAGATAAGGGATCTGCTCGATATACGTTTTGAGTAAGTCACGGGCTATTGGTTCATCGTCAACTATAATGCAATTCATGTTCATATCAGCTTAGGTCTATTTCCAATTTTACGTCAAAACAAGCACTTACTTTCATTGTCTTTAGCGAATATTTTTGAGGATAGATAAAATCCAAGCGTTGTTTCACATTATCAAGGCCCAAGCCTCCTTTTGGTTTACTTTGAATTGCGGTATAATTCGGATCAATTGAGTTTCTAACATGCATCTGTAAACGGTTGTCATGTAGCCTAAATAGGATGTATACGGACGGCTGTTGATCACTAGAAGATGAAAGATGCTTGAAACTATTCTCAACAAATACTATAAGTAGCAAAGGTGCTACGTATTGACCAGTATAATTGCCAAATACTTCTAATTTTATGCTCATCTTATCACTCAATCGTATTTTTTCTAATTCAACGTAATTGCTGATATAATCCAGTTCTTTTTGTACTGGCACATAACTTTGGTTCGTATCATACAGCGAATAGCGCAGTAATTCTGATAACCTCAGCATCAGGCCCGGCAACTTTTTAGATTCAGCAACGGATAGTCCATATAAATTATTAAGGGTGTTAAACAAAAAATGTGGGTTTAATTGTGCCTTCAAATGCCGGAGTTCATTTTCTTTTTTCTGTTTGTCCAATATAAGCCCGTTCAACGCTACTTTATAGACGGTAGCTATTAGCGTAAATGACACTACACTAAATGCGATATGCTCATTCCTCCAATCCACACGGTCTGTGATCGGGAAGACCATAGCAATGCCGTTAAGTAGATAAGGAAGCAACGAAATGAGTAGACCCAACTGCAATAGATATGCCGCCGTCCCCAAAAACCATCTTTGTTTTTTAAAAAGCGGAACGATCAACAGGTTCTGGGAATAACATGGTATCATGAGTTCCAGCGTAACTTGCAGCGCCAGGCAAATAGCCGTCAAACCGGTCATTCGCTCGGGATATTCTTTGAAATAGATAATCGCGAATAAAACAATCAGCCAGAAGACGACATGCGTGGGTATTTTATAAGGTTTGATGAATAAAATTGTCCAGTCGAATTGTTTCATTATCCAAAGAAAGTCTAAGTGTACCTATAAACCAAATTTTGGTGATTAACGACTCTTTTTCGATGACGAACGTTAAAATAGCCGTTTATCATCAGTCTCAGCAAAGTGGTCACTTTTGTTTTATTCACTAATATAACCAAGCTACTTTCGGTTATAAATAAAAAAAATGAAAGCGACATTTCTACTCCCCCTTATGTTATTGTTAGGTATCAATGCGGCGAAGTCACAAATTACGCAGCGAGGAATAACAGGAATTGTGATTGATTCTATAAATAATAAACCTCCTGAATTTTCAACTCTTATCCTAAAAAATCGTAAAAACGATTCTACTAAGCGTGTGATAGCAAAGGCCGATGGCGTATTTACATTTCTCGGGCTCAAGCCTGTTGAATATCTACTTACTGTAGTGGCCCAGGGATTTAAAACGCGAAATATGATGATCAATCTGGAGAACTATACGAATGGCATTAAAAATTTAGGGACGTTATATATGGTAATTGATGTGCATAATCTCGAAGAAGTGGTTGTAACGGAGAATAAACTCATCGCAAAGCAAGAGGTCGATAGAATAGTATATAATGTACAGGCCGATCCCGAAAGCAAAAGCTCAAATATATTAGAAATGATGCGAAAAGTACCTTTACTATCAGTTGATGGCGATAACATTATTCGATTGAAAGGAAATACAAATTATAAGATATTTATTAATGGAAAGCCGTCTACTATCGTCGACAGAAATCCGCAGGATATATTGCGAAATATGCCTGCAGCAGGCATCGATAAAGTGGAAATAATAACCACGGTCCCTGCAAAATATGATGCAGAAGCGTTAGATGGCATAATTAATCTAGTCACTACAAAAAGGACCAGTGATGGTTATTTAGGAAATGCAAATGTAAGTCATCGTTTTTTGGTAGGTGGGCCTGGTGGGGGTGGATCTGCCACCATAAAGGAAGGTAAATTTGGGATTTCCGCTTTTTTAGGCGGAAATCTGTTTGATTCGCCATCAATTACAAATACTTTAATTAGGAATTCGAACACCACATCATTATCGCAACGTACAGATTTGGTAAATAAGGGCCGCAATGCATACATGGGCACAGATATAAGTTATGAATTCGATAGTCTAAATCTAATATCAGGTCAGTTAAACATGAGTAGGAATCATAATCATACCGATAATGACCTTCAGTCATTATTAACGAGTGTGGCTGATTCAACCCAGCGTTATAAGCTCGTAAGCAGTAATGTCCTTAAAGCTGAAAACTTTGATGCATCGTTAAACTATCAAGTAGGCTTCAAACAGGACAAAAACCGGCTATTAACCTTTTCTTACAGAATTCTAAAAGTTAAAAATGATAGAATTGGTGATTTTGACCTTGCCGAAGAGGTATCCGCTCAATCGCCCAACTATAAACAAAGTAATGATGAAAAGTCGTTGGATCAGTCATTTCAGATAGATTATTTTCATCCATTTAGAAAATTAACTCTTGAAGCGGGGGTTAAGGGAATAATAAGAAAAAGTCAAAGTGATTTTCTTTTTGACCCATTGGGCAGTAATCAAATATACGGAGCGGGTGAGGAGCCTAATAATGAATTCAATAATACACAAGATATTATTGGCATCTATACCGCTTATCAGTACAAGTTAAGTACCTGGGGTTTTAAGGCTGGAATTAGGTTAGAACATGCAACCATTGATGCAAACTTTATATCCAACAGTACAGATATCAGACGGTCATTCTTTGATTATATTCCGTCAATTTCCATTCAGAGGCAACTGAGAAACAACACCAGTTTGTTATTTGGGTATTCACGAAAGGTAAGGAGACCCGAGATACAGCATTTAAACCCTTTTGAAGATCGGTCTAACCCTAATTTAGTATCCAGTGGAAATCCTGATCTGCGTCCTGCGTCATCTAATAGCTTGGAAGTAAGCTATAGTAGTTTTAAAAAAATGTCTTTATATATCCGCTTCAACTATGATTTCTTTTCAAGAATGGTCATGCCAACTCATGTATATGACGTCGCTGATGAACTAGCCCGCTCTACGCTCAGGAATACGGGGTATATGAGTATGTTTATGTCCAGTGTATATGTTAACTATCCTTTTACCTCAAAATGGAATGTAATCGGTAATTTATTGGTCATTTACGGCCAGGTTAATGGATTGATCAATAATACAGCTGTATCAAACCAAAGGGTAATGTATTATTTTTCGGCATCTTCCTCATATCGTTTTAACAAAGGTTTGCGTGCAATAGGAAGTGTGAACTTAAATGGAGCTGATATTAATCTGCAAGGCATAGAAAACAGCCCTTACCGGGGATGCACATTTAGCATCACCAAAGAATTGATGAGTGATAAATGTTATTTCACTGTTGAAGCTAACAATCCATTCTCCAAGTATAGAAACAATACCAACACAACAAAAGCACCGGACTTCTACCAGGAAAGAACTAACCAAAGATACATTAGAAGCTTTTCTGTAAGCCTGAGCTATCGTTTTGGCGGATTGAAATCAAGTTTGAAGAAGAGTAAAAAAGGAATTGCAAATGACGACAATGGCATCACGCCATATTGATGGCGATATTCGACTGGCCCTCCAATTTCGCTAACCTCTTTCTTCCATCTGGTTTATTTTAAGCGCTGCAGCTTCTTAGTTTGTGCGTCGAGTCTTTCAATTGTCACACCAAGCCTTGCGGGAAACTGGTGCTGTTGGAGAGGCAATCGTTAACGTCGCAAATAATGCAATCTTATCAGAAATTGAAAAGGAACAGGGTCCTATCGCTGATGACATTACCCTAATGGTGGTTGTAAGCATGAAATGACCTGATGCCGCCCAGATCATCGATAGCTACAAAAAGCATAAGCGTATAATCATCCAGGCAAATTTTGACGATGATTCCCTGCCTATTTTAAACAACCTGGGCAGACTAAGAAATACGTATGGATTGTGGATCAATAGCTTGTGGCCTGAACAAAATGGGGGCCATGATGATGACCTTGCTGTAGAGGAGAATTAGAAAGATGAATCCTGGGGTTGGTTGGTTAAGCAAAAGGCAAATATGATCCAGACGGATCGCCCCAAAGAATTGCTGGAATATTTGAAAGAGAAACAGGTGCATCCATAGGATTCATACAAATTCATTTATTAAAGGCCCAATCGTTTACAATTTGTAATCGATTGGGCCTTTTTCAGTTCTCAAATAGCGTAGAAATTAGGCGTTGCGTTAAAATTGGAAATATGTTTTGGCAATTGGAAATAAAGCGTACATTTATTGTGTAACAAATACGCAATCATAACCATTTAATAACCAGTTGTATGAAAATGTTTCTCCTATCCATAGCTGCATGCTTTATTTGCATGAGTGAAAGTTTTGCACAAAAAACACAGATTGTCTACACGCAGCTTTCGCCGCAACTAACCTATTCTGTAACCATGCTGAAAAAAGCTTTTATTGAGAAAGGCATTCCTTTGGGCAAAAGCGCCTTTGGTATGACAGTTGATCTTTCGATCGATACTGTTAGGTTGGAGAAAGAGGGATTCTCTGTTCAAAATGACGGGAGAACGATCAAGGTATCTGGAGGGGACGGGAGAGGCTTGATTTATGCCGCCTTGTACGTTATTGAAGAGGTGAAAAATGGAGTTGCTTTGTCTAAAATTGCGTCAATTAAAGAGAAACCTCACGTTCCTTTTCGGGGAATTAAGTATGATCTCCCCTGGGATACTTACCGGAGAAGTACCGCTTTAGATTTGCATAAAGAGACCTGCAGAGATCTTAAATACTGGGAGGCTTTTCTCGATATGATGGTGGCAAATCGCTTAAATGCGCTTACTTTATGGAACTTGCATCCATATTCATTTATGATCAGGCCGAAAAATTTCCCGGAAGCTTGTCCTTTTGATGATAAGGAATTGAAGGAATGGCAGCAACTGTTCCATGGGCTGTTCAAAATGGCAAAGGAAAGAGGAATTGATACTTATATTTTTCCTTTCAATATTTTTGTTAGCCCGTCTTTTGCAAAAGCCCATAATGTTGCGCTGGAAAACCTTGAACATGATTTTTATTCGGGTAAGGGGGATACCTCGGAACTTGTTAGACGTTATACCCGTGAAAGCGTGGCTCAAATGTTACAGGAATATCCGGATATTACGGGTATGGGGCTTACTCATGGCGAATATATGGTAGGAATGACACAGCCAGAGCGAGATAGATGGATGAATGAAACGATCATTGAAGGTATGCGACTTTCTGGACGTAAACTGAAGTTGATTCACAGAACGCCTTTATCTTCTGGTAAGGCGCATGGCGGTTCCACAAGTTTAGAAACAGAGCTTGAAACAAGGAAACTTTTAGAGAAGGAGGCAGGTTATGATTTCTTGGAAGCCCCAATATGGTCAGAAATGAAGTTCAATTGGTCTCACGCCCATTCTTCTCCGAAATTAGTAAAAGTCCATGGTGGAAAAGCACACGGTGCGTTGTTCGATCCAGTTACTGATAAATTTAAAGTGATTTGGACGGCTCGTAATGAAGACTTTTTCTGCCTGAGGTGGGGGGTTCCTGATTTTGTTCGTGAGCATGTCAAGACCAATACCGCTCCATATGTTGGCGGATACCTGGTTGGCTCTGAGACATATATTCCAGCTAAAGACTATTTTACCAATCCAGCTATTTCGGTAAACTGGAAATATGCCTTTGAAAGACAATGGCTTTTTTACAAACTGTGGGGAAGGTTGTTATACAATCCGGCAACTCCTGATAAAGTGTTTCAAGACGAATTTGTAAGACGATACGGTAAACAAGGAGTTAACCTTTTGACAGCATCTGCTCTTGCCGGAAAAACTCCGCTTCGTCTTGCTTCGGCCTTCGATTTTAGTTATGACCTCTCCTTGTACAGTGAGGGTTTCATGGCACTTAGCGGGAAGGGAGTTGCGTATATTTCCATCGATCAGCTCATCATGCAGAATACCGCAGATCCTTCCTATATGCCTGTTTATAAGTTCGTAAAGGCCACTATTGATGGCGAAAGTATTTCTGGGGGAAAAATTACTCCCCTTATGTCAGCTACAATGTTGGAGCAGGATTGTAAAGAGGCACTCTCTCTGGTCAAAAATATCAATACCTCAAATCATACTGCATTGATGTATGAAGTATCTGACATTGAAGCCTGGGCGAATATCGGCCTTCATTATGCTGAGAAGCTAAGAGCGGCAGTAGCGCTTCAGACTTACCGGACCAAAGGCGGCGAACAAAACAAACAACTCGCAATAGCGCATTTACAGAACGCCCTTAAGTATTGGGATACACTTATTGCGGTAACAAGACCTATTTATGTAGATTTTCCTGCCGTTCACCTTTCTCAGCAAGGTAGAAGACCGTGGAGAGAAAATGACCATCTTCGATTTCACTGGGAAAAGCTTCGTAGTGATGTGCTGAAAGATGCCGATATCGCAAAATCATCAGTTGTAATTTCAAAGAAATAGTGGTTTATTTACCGATATATGTCAAAAGGCAAGTACCATTCCTTCTTCGAGTGCTTCCCCATACTTTTCCTTATTGAACTTATATAAGAAAGGTGATCTGTGTTGACCGATTTTTCTTTTCTCAGAAAGCTTTTCTATCACTCCCAATGACAGCAGTTTTTTGGGGAAATTTCGCCTATCTAAAGTTTTATTTAAAATAGTTTCGTACAGGACGTGGATCTCTGGTAGCGTAAATTTTTCTGGAAGAAGATTGGAACCGACCGGCTGCAGGTGAATTTGGTTTCTTAGCGTAAGTAAAGCTTTTTCAAGCATTTCCTTGTGGTCAAAAATAAGAGTAGGAACGCTTGAAATACTATGCCATTGAAACTCCTCAAAAGGAAACTCCGCTTTAACTTCAGCTTTTGTATAATCTATTAATGCATAGTAACCTACTGATACCTTTCTTTTTAGCAGCCAGTTGTCTTCTCCAAATTCTGTGGCTATTTCAGGGGGAGCCAATGTATTAAGTGCTCCGGCCAGCCGTACTTGACTATCGCCGAAGGTATGGAACTGTTGTAAGAAGATGTTTTCGAGTGAGGTTCTCTCTTTAAGAATCCGTTCTGCAGCACTCTGAAGTGTCTCTTCTTTTTTTATATACGCCCAGGGAAGCGCCCAGTCTCCACTTGAATGTCTGCCCAATAGGATTTTAAGTTCCTGGTCATGATATCCAAATATGATGCATTCAATGGATAAGTCATTAAGATAATGCGCTCCTCCATTTTTAATAAAATCAATTATTTCTTCTTTTGAAACCATATAAGAAAGATTATTGGCTGTTTTGTTTATTGCGTCAATACGGAATATAAATTGCGTATCTAATACAAATTCAAAGTTAAAGAAAGTAAAGGGGTATTTGGTAGATCATTTGTAGAAATTGAAGCTCTATTCACTTTATGATTTTTTATACTCTGTTATTAATTGATAATCAGGAATATAAAAAAGCGTATTGCTTACGTTTTTCAATGCGTAAATATTACTAAATAAATTCTTTTATTTGCTATTTACTTTATAGCTTTGAGTATTCTAACCAAATAGATCTAAATTAAATGAAGAAATTTCTTACAATGGGCATGAGCGCTGTTGCGCTTTTTTCTTCCACCACCCTTTTCTCTCAAATTCAAAATGATACAGTCATCGTAGTTAAGCCAGAAACTACTGATAGTAAGCGACAGGAGAAGAACCGCAATGAGATGCTAAATGCAGAAAACAATAGCGGGCCAAGAAGTGTAAACTTTGGATTGCCTTTTACAGGTGATATCATCATCATGGAAAACGACGTTCCTGTTGTACATTATTTTTACCCCACGCTTCCAACTTCTGCCTGGCGCAAGGATAATAGCTTGTCGAAAATGGGCTTATTGTCTTTTGCCGAAGGCGCACTTACATTTGGAAAAGTAGGGTTTGCGGTTCAGTCGTCTGACCGCGATGCCGGCTCTTCTTTGAAAGGCTTTGCATCGATATATGGCAATAGCTTTGGGTCATCCAGGTATGATGTTACCCTTACCGGTCCTATAGGAAAGAAGGGATGGGGGTATATGGCGAGTGCATTTCAAAACTTTGATCGTGGAAATGGAATCAACTTCAAGTTTACACCTTGGTACGACAGAAGCCAGCAATCCAAGTTGAGCTTACAGAAGAAATATTCAAATGGTTTGGTCAAATTACTGTATAAGTTTGTTGATGTCAAGCAGCTTTTATCAAATTATAATCCTTTGGTGTACGAGGGGAATGGCAAGACCCGGCAGTTAGATAATTTCAAACTTGGACAAGATTCATATTTAGTCGGCGACGGAATTGTTCCATATTATGACGCCCATACGGGCGTGGGCGCTTTTGCAAATATAAACGATGATAAATGGAGCCGGTCCACTTCTCATAATATTTATCTTACTGGAAACCATAAATTTAAAAGCGGTTGGAATTTGAATTACACGGGTATGTGGCAGAAAATGAACAGTCCATGGTCAACTCAGTTTCCTTTGAGTTTGGCAATAGATGAACCCTCAACCTATTCGGCTACCAACTATTATACTTATCAGGGAACAGATAAACGTTACGATGGAGCGGTACAGACTGTGATCAATCAGATCATTCCCCAGACCGATAATCAGTATGTGGTAGGGAGGGCAGAGCTCACTAAGAAAGTTAAAAATCACGATTTAAGATTGGGATTGACTTATCAAAATAACAATCGTGAATACACTGTATATCAAGGCACATTTTTTCAGGCCCTGGAAGCTAATCCCGCCAGACTTGACCAATACAACACTGCAGGAGTTAAACAAACAAATGATGTTGGACTAAGGTCCATTATGTTCGGTGGATATGGTACCTATATAAAAGACCATTATAGGAAAACCGCTTTGTATGCATCTGATGATTTCGATCTTACTAAATGGCTCAATCTAAGTTTGGGAGCAAGAATCGAACACCAGAATAAGCTGGACGAGAGATATGCGGGAAATAATGATTTTTTTCAGTCAAACATGCTCCAAAGGCATGACTTCAAGAATTACTGGAATAAAGTTGGGATAGCGAGTACCGTAGTTAAGATAACCGGACAATTTGGATTGGTTGGTGAGTTCAACTATAACAGTTCTTATGATAGTTATTGGGATTATGCTCACAAAACGGAACTCGGCAGTCCTGCGGTGGATCCCACAACTGGAAAAATTTGGGCTACTATTCCAAAATCATTGGAATCTAAAGTAATCAACTTTGGCGGTGGTATATTTTACAATTTGGGAACTACATTGAGTGTAGTATCTAAATTAACCCGAATAACTAAAGACAATGTAAAGTACACCAGTGCTGCTGTAACAGATCCTGCAACCAGAAGGAGATTCGTATTCGACCCCATCTTTTATGACATCAGTACGCTTGGTTGGTCTACCGATATCGTTGCGTCTCCCTTCAAAAATTTTAATATACACTTCCTGGTGACCTTGCAAAAGCCAGAATATAAAAAATTCAGCTATGGGGCTTTTGGAATTGTGTATGATTATAGTAACAAGATTATTCCAGAGTTATCGCAAACACTAATGGAAATAGACCCAAGTTATTCCTTCTTAAAAGGCGCTTTAAGAGCCTGGTTAAGCGTTCGCTACTTTGGGAAACAGTATGCGAATCCTACCAATGTGTTTTTCTATAATCCTCGTTGGGAAAATTTTGGAGGGTTAGATTACCGTATGAGCAGAAACATTGATTTCAAATTACAAATTACCAATTTCCTGAATCAAAAAGGAGTGAAGGGTGCAATACAGGGAGCTGATCAGATACTTGATGCGGATCCATATATTGGAAGGAAAGTGGTAGCTGGATCTATCAGACCTCAAACTATTGAGTTAACGGCAAACTTCAAGTTTTAAAAAATTTTGCCCTTTTTACTAGTTGTAAAAAGTACGAATTAGAATGCGTTAATTTTACGAAATTAATTAGTAACTTGTTGGTGGTGAATGCGTAAAATAGTGCTGATCAAAGCTCGGACGGAGCTTTCTAAATAAATAGTAGAAATAAATTGACAATTTAAAACGATTAAATTATGAAAAAGCTAAGTGCAATTTTAGTAGGAATGTTATTCTTTTTGGTGTGCATATCCGTAAAAGCTCAGGATAAACCAAAAGATTATTTTGTTGGAAAATGGGATTTAGTGGTAGAGGGAACGCCAAGCGGAGATGGGAAAATGTCTGTAGCTATGGAGAGAAAAGATGGGAAATTGACAGGTGTGGTATCGCCTCCGGGAAAGCCTGAAGCAGTTATTTCCCGCGTAGAAGAGAAGGAAAAATCAGTTACCCTTTATTTCAATACTGG
>JAPSHM010000295.1 GCA_031179845.1 Pedobacter sp. | reverse complement strand
TTTTTCGTTGTGCTGACTTGCGTCCAAACCTTCTTCTTCTTCTTCTGAAGATACGCGGATCGGCTGTACAAGGTTGATTAATTTGAAGATGATGAACGACATCACAAAACTGAATATGATAACAATGACAGCACCTTTCAACTGCGTAAAAAAGAATTCAGGATTACCATATAATAAGCCGTCAACTCCCGCGCTATTCACTGTCTTGGTAGCAAACACACCGGTCAGCAACATCCCAACAATACCACCAACACCATGACATGGAAATACATCTAAAGTGTCATCAAGTGAAGTCTTATGTTTCCATGATACCGCAAGATTTGAAATGACTGCGGCAATTACACCTATAAATATACTGGAAGGAATGCTGACAAAACCTGCGCCCGGAGTAATAGCAACCAAGCCTACCACAGCACCAATACAGAAGCCCAATACAGAAGGTTTTTTACCTCTGGAAACATCAAAGAACATCCAGGACAAACCTGCAGCACCAGCCGCAATATTAGTTGTGATGAAAGCAGATACTGCCAGACTATTTGCACCTAAAGCAGATCCAGCGTTGAAACCGAACCAACCAAACCAAAGCAATCCTGTACCTATTAATACATAGGGAATATTTGCTGGAGGTACGTCTTTATGTTCTATATGAGATTTTCGACGTTTCAGCACCAATGCTCCAGCTAAAGCAGCCATACCAGCGGATATGTGAACTACGGTACCACCAGCAAAATCAAGAACACCCATTTGGAAAAGGATGCCGTCCGGATGCCATGTCCAATGCGCCAATGGAGAATATACTAATAAGGAGAATAATACGATGAAAAGGATATAGGATGTAAAACGGATACGTTCTGCAACAGCACCTACGACTAATCCAGGCGTGATGATGGCGAACATCAATTGAAAAACTGCAAATAAGGAAAGCGGAATAGTTGCCGCCAAACTCCAGGAAGGACTTGAATTTACGCCTTGAAAGAAAAAATAGGTCATTGGGTTTCCGATAAGACCACCGATCGAATCACCGAAGGCCAAACTGAAGCTAACCACAACCCACAGTACAGAGATCACTCCTGCTGCTACCACACTTTTGATCATGGTAGAAAGTACATTCTTACGGTGAACCATACCACCATAGAAAAATGCAAGACCGGGAGTCATCAAAAACACCAAAGCTGAAGCAATTAATACAAATGCGATATCAGGTCCGCTATATTTCCCCTCATCGAAGTTTGGAAGTAAGGGAATAAATAGAGCAAGGATTGCAATTATTAGCAGAACTGCAAACGGGCCCCATTGTTTAAATAAAACTTTTGCCATAATGTTAGAATTTACTTGTTATAATTATTGGTTTATTTGATTTTTTTATAAATCTATGAATAATTTTCAATGTTTTATCAAAACAACAAACCACACACACATAAATGCATACAATTTTATTGAATTTATGACAAAAAACATGAAATATTAATAATTTTAGATGCTAAATTTTAGATATTTCTAATATTCACAACAAAAACGTCTTTGTTTTTTGATAAATAAGTAAAAATTGCACGAAAATTAAATAAATACTAAAAAGTAGAAGAATTGCACGTTTAAAACACCGTGAATTTTGAAAAAGAAATAAATAAAGCTCGAAATGATTGTTTTTTAAGAGTTCAAGCTCAAATAGCCGGAATTGAATTACTGACGACAGCAGGCAAGTCATCTGTAACCATTGCAGGACGCATCAACAAATGACCAGGTACAGAAAGATGAAAAAGTAGGGTTATTTCGTGGTTGAAACATAGGCACTACCCTGCACTACGCCTCTTTTTTCGATTTCCTTATCAATGTAAGTTTGAATGGCAGATTTATTTAAGCCCCAATTTGGTGCGATGAGTAAATCCCAATCGGAAATACCAAACAGACGTTGAATTACAATATCTGGGCGCAGTAAGGGAATTAATTTACACAACAGATCGGTATAACCTTCAAGTGAAAATAGTTCGAAGGGCTCTTTTTTATATTTAGCGCCCATAATAGAACCTTCGACAATATGAAGGTGATGAAATTTAACAAATTTAATTTGTGGGAAGCGGTTGATCTCGTGAATATAACCAAGCATCATTTCTTCCGTTTCCCAGGGAAATCCAAAGATCGTATGAACACACAAATCTAGCTTCGTATTGTCCAGCAATTTAACAGCCTCTACGAATTCGGCATGACTACATCCCCTGTTGATCTGGTTCAAGGTTTCATCATAAATAGATTCCATTCCCATTTCCAGATCCACATCAAACCTGTCTGTATAACTTTCTAATAAAGCTACTTTTTCTGCATCGATACAATCGGGTCTTGTTCCGACAGCAAATCCAACAATGTCTTCCGTATTGATGGACAGTGCTTCGTCATACATCATCTTTAGGTAATGTACCGGAGCATAGGTGTTGGTATTGGGCTGAAAGTAAACAATAAACTTATCCGCTTTATAGAAACCTTTACCTCTTTCCATTCCTTGTTCCAGTTGTTCCCGGATCGTAGGCAGCTTCCGGGAAAGTTCAGGTGTGAAGGAATCTACGTTGCAATAAGTGCAACCTCCATATCCTTTACTACCATCCCGATTAGGACAGGTAAAACCTCCATCAACAATTACTTTAAAAACACGCTGCCCATTATACTTTTGTTTAAGGTGCGTACCGTAATTATTATATCCTTTAATACCTAAATCCAACAGAGTTCCCAATTGCTTTTCTTTTTTGCAAAAGTACGGCTTTTAATCTATTTATCCACCCGCATCGCTTCAATCTCGCTCATATATCTGGTAAGGGCAGCTTTATATGTAAGATTTTCTACGGTCTGGCCTGATAAAAAAAGTTTAAAATCTTCCAGATCGCCTACTGTAAATCCCATTCTCACAAACAACTCTTTATCAACTTCCCAATTTTTAAGGTCGATCTTCTTTTCAGCGAGTTCTTGATATAGGGTTAGCCCTTTCACAAATTCTGCGTAAGCAGGTGTCTTTTTATAGGCCTGGAAGTAGTCGATCAAAGTACGATATGTGGCGGGTTTCCCGGTTCTTACCTGATCAAGCATCAAGGCCCCTAACATGGGCCCCTTGAAAAAAACCGTATCTATTGCTTCAAAGTTGCCACAATGCCGGAGAATCTCCATATCTTTTTTTAATCGATCGTCCTGGCCCGATGATTTATGCTGGACAAAAAATGGTTCTGTATCCAGCACTTCCTCACAATTTATCGTCGACTGTGCATGGGCGCTCAGGCCAGAAAAGATGAAAATAGAAGTGATCAGATACTTAAAAAACATAGGCAGGGAATGATATTGTGCTACAAAGGTAAGACTTCCACTACCATTAAAGTAAAATTTAACGGATTAATCCTCCTGTTCTACTTCGTTGGAACAGTCATTACATTGCGATTTGGCGGTTCTGCACGGAGTAAATGCTTTACAAAGAAATCCCTTTTCTTCCATCTGCCATAGGCACCACCGTCACCATGCCCCATCCCCGGAACACATAAAAAGTCAAAGTTTTTATTCGCTTTAATTAAAGCGTCTGCGAGGCGAAAGGTAGATTCTGGTGGCACATTCTCATCGGCCTCGCCAACAACCAATAATAAATTACCTCTCAACTTGGCGGCATTTGTGATGTTGGACTGCGCCTCATAATGAGGGCCGACGGGATAACCCATCCATTGCTCATTCCACCATTGCTTATCGATCCGGTTGTCGTGGCATCCGCAGGCTGAAACCGCAGCCTTGTAAAATTCCGGATGAAACAATAGCGCACCAGTTGAATTTTGACCACCCGCCGAGGTCCCATAAATTCCAACCCTGTCTACATCTGCATTGGGGTATTTTTTCGCCATCGCCTTTATCCATAAAATACGATCAGGAAAACCAGCGTCTGCAAGATTTTTCCAGCACACATCGTGAAAGGCCTTTGATCGGTTCGCGGTTCCCATGCCGTCCATTTGCACAACAATGAAACCCAATTCGGCCATGCTTTGCATTTCACTGTATGGCGTAAAGTTTTTCGGCACAAAGCTGTCCTGCGGACCAGCATAAATATATTCGATAACGGGATAGGTTTTACTGCTATCCATTTTAGAGGGTTGCCAGACCACGCCCCAAATGTCGGTTATTCCATCTCTGCCTTTGGCAACAAATACCTCAGGTAATTTAACTCCCGTTGCTAAGAAATCAGCTGCAGTTCCCCTTTCAAGCTCCATAATTAGTTTTGCATCGGCCGTTCTTTTGACTACAGTAACCGGCGCAACATTGACTTGTGAATAAGTATCAACATAATACTGTCTATCTGCTGAAAAATAGATTCGATGGTTCCCCGGTTCCGGATTTAGCGCTATCTTGTTTTTTCCATCGAAGTTGATCCTAAACTGGTGTATAAAATAAGGATCCTCGTTCGCATTCATTCCGCTGGCACTGAACCAGATCTCCCTTTTTTTTAAGTCAATACTGTCAATATCGCGTACCACATAATCACCCTTAGTAATTTGCTGTTGTTTGCCAGTTAGCGTATTCACTAAGTAAATGTGTCGGTAGCCGTCTTGCTCACTTGTCCAGATCATTTCATTAGTTCCAGACAAATAGTGCGTATAAATTCGGTTCTCATAAATAAAAGTCTTGGCTTTCTCGTCAATAACATTCCTGGTTTTACCTGTTCGTATATCTACCTCGATTACGCGGAAACGCTGGTGACCGCGATCTACCTTTTCATATGTAAAATAATTGTTGTCCAGGTGACGCCAATGCAAAGGTTGAGGACCAAAAAAATCGATCGGTTCTGCATCAACCTTTATTCGCTTCTTTGTTAAAATATTGAAAATGAAAGGCTCATAGCTGGTAAACGCATCTCCAGGTTGCGCATATACATGCGATTTTAATTGGCCCCGACTGGTGCCCTCTACGGCACTCAAAATATAATGTACACTGTCTATTTTCTTTAGGTTCAACAAATAGCCGATCACATTTTTGCTATCCGGCGACCAGCTGAAGTTCGC
>JAPSHM010000048.1 GCA_031179845.1 Pedobacter sp. | reverse complement strand
AGACCAAAAAAGGTGAGCAGGTGAATATGAAAGTGGCTTCCTCATTCATCAGTATTGAGCAGGCTGAAATCAGTTTGAAAAGGGAACTGTCGAACGACAGCTTCGAAATAACAAAACAAAAAGGAAAGGACATTTGGAATAAAACCCTCAGCCGTATTTCAGTTGAAGGCGGCACCGTAGATCAGACCCGAACTTTCTATTCTTGTTTATATCGCACCTTGTTTTTCCCAAACAAGATGTATGAATTGGATGCATCAGACAAAATCATTCATTGGAGTCCGTACAACGGTAAAATTTTGCCTGGCTACATGTTCTCGGGAACTGGGTTTTGGGATACTTTCAGAGCATTATATCCTTTTTTAAACCTAATGTATCCTTCGATAAATAAAGAGATGCAGGAAGGTTTGATCAACGATTATAAAGAGGGTGGATGGTTACCTGAATGGTCTAGTCCCGGCTACGCAGATATTATGGTTGGGAACAATTCGGCTTCAGTTGTTGCAGATGCTTATATTAAAGGCCTTCGCGGTTACGATATCAATACGCTATGGGAGGCACTTAAACATGGCGCAAACAACGCAGGGCCGATGACAGCAGTTGGCCGTGCGGGAGTAGATTATTATAATGACCTGGGTTACGTTCCATATGATGTTAAAATCAATGAAAATGCAGCGAGGACCCTCGAATATGCTTATGATGATTTTACCATTTACCAATTGGGAAGAGCTTTGAAAAAGCCCGCATCTGAAATTGATATCTATAAAAAAAGAAGCATGAACTATAAAAACCTTTTTGATCCTGCAAGTGGTTTAATGCGTGGAAAAAATAAGGATGGCTCTTTTCAATCTCCGTTTAACCCTTTTAAGTGGGGTGATGCTTTTACAGAAGGAAATAGCTGGCATTATTCATGGTCAGTTTTCCAGGACATAGATGGTCTGGCCAAACTCATGGGTGGTAAAGATAAATTTGTAAACAAATTGGATTCGGTATTTTCTCTTCCTCCTATTTTTGACGACAGCTATTACGGAGGGGTTATCCATGAGATCCGGGAAATGCAGATTGCCAATATGGGACAATATGCGCATGGAAATCAGCCGATACAGCATATGATCTATCTGTACAACTACGCAGGTGCTCCGTGGAAAACGCAGCATTGGGTACGCGAAACGATGAACAGAATGTATAAAGCAACCCCAGATGGTTATTGTGGCGACGAGGATAACGGGCAAACTTCTGCCTGGTTTGTATTCTCTGCTATGGGTTTTTATCCGGTAACGCCTGCCGTAGATCAATACGTGATCGGTGCTCCTTTATTTAAAAAAGTGACACTTAACCTGGAAAATGGAAAAAGTGTGGTGATCAATGCACCTAAAAATAGTGCCGACAATAAGTACATCAATACATTGAAGTACAATGGTAAAATGCATACAAAAAATTGGATCAGTCACTCTGGATTAGCTAAGGGTGCCGTGCTGGATTTTGAGATGACCAACTTGCCAAATAAACAGCGAGGAACTGCTGCGGCAGATTTCCCCTACTCCCTTTCAACAGAAAAGTAGTCATATTTTTATCAAAGCTCATCGCCTGATTAAAGGTTGATGAGCTTTGATCATCATTAGTTGAAATTTAATGTTTGAAGGTTCGATGCTTAGCGTTATATTAGTCTTTATATCGTAACACAATTATAGTGATCCAAGTAGAATGCAGCTAATAACAGAATTTAAAGTCCAGGGAGAATCTCCCGAGGTAATGCTGAAAATTCTGCATACGTCTTACTATGACCGGCTGCTCTATTTTGCATGGACCATAATCTATGACAAAGAAACTTCCCGTGATCTGGTTCAGGAGGCATTTATCACTTATTGGAATCAGAAAGAACATATTTCGGCAAATCCGGTTCAAATCCGGAATTTCTTATATGTAAATGTTAAAAATTCTTGCCTCAAGCATTTACGCCATGACAAAGTGGTCGATAGATACATGGATTTGCAGGATCCTAATCCAACCGAAGAAGCGTCTGCATTAAATAAAATGATTGAAGCGGAAACGATCGGAGAGATCTACGCCGCTATTGAATCACTGCCTGAACGTTGCCGAAAGATTTCCAGAATGGGTTACCTCGAAGGATTAAAAAATCATGAAATAGCAGAACAGCTTGGACTTTCTGTTAATACGGTGAAAACGCAGAAAAAAAGGGCCTTGCAGTTGTTGAGGGGCCGACTAAAACCAGAAGCATTTCTTGCTTTGACACTTCTTATACAGCATATCAATAAAGATTAAAAAAAAACTTCGTTCTTTCACCCCAAGTGGGATGTGAAAGGATCATTATTAATATGCAAGATGAAATACCCTTATTGGATCAAGTTGGACAAATGCTACGATACCTTCGCGGCGAACTGGATGAGGCTGGCCAAGCCGAATTTCTCAGTTGGTTAGCTGAACATCCTGAGCAGGCACAGCTTTTTGAAAAGTTGGTCAATGAAGAGGGTATGGAAAGTGTAATGGCGTTTATGACGAATACCGGTCGCGACCAGGCCTGGACCACGCTTCAACATAAATTGCAGCTTACGCGTTCAGTTAACGTGTGGCCATTTTGGAGGAGGATCGCAGTTGCAGCAGTAATATTGGTTGTGATGGGGGCGGTATTGTATAACTACATCGATCGCAGAACTGTAGTTATTCAGGATTTGGCAACCAATGATATAAAAGCCGGCGAAAAGAAAGCTTTTCTGACCCTGTCAAACGGGAAACGTATTGAGCTCAGCAATGCAAAAAATGGCAAACTGGTCGAAGAAGCAGGGATAAGTATCACAAAGACCGCAGATGGACAACTGTTATATGAAATAAAGGAAGATCTGGCCCATAGACAAGGAAAGGAAACTTTATATCATACCATTTCCACACCTGCAGGTGGCCATTATGAGGTGGTATTGCCTGATGGAACGCATGTATGGCTAAACGCAGCCTCAACATTGAAGTATGCGGCATCAGTCGCCACTAAAACTGAGCGGCGGGTAGAGCTAAGCGGAGAAGCCTATTTTGAAGTTAAGAAACTTAAATTTCTGGGCGTAAAAAAACCATTTATCGTACAATCTGACGGACAGAAAGTCGAAGTCCTGGGAACACATTTCAACATTTCCACGTACCCCCAGGATGGACCGTCAGTAACAACCTTACTGGAAGGTTCGGTGAGCGTTAGTCGTCAGGGTGACTTCGAAGAAACCCTAATTCCCGGTGAACAGGCTTTGGTGCAGCGTGGTATAAAAGTAATCAAGGTGGACACAGCCACCGCCGTAGCCTGGAAAAACGGGTTGTTCAAGTTTGAAAACGCGGATATTTACACCGTGATGAACCAATTTTCCAGGTGGTATGATTTTGATGTGGAGTATGAAGGAAAGGCGCCGAACAACAAATTCAACGGTGAAATTTACAGGAATCTCAATGCTTCCAAGGCTTTGAAGATCTTAGATTATGCGCAAATAAAATTTAGAGTTGAAGCAAGCAGTAATGATCCGGACAGGAAGAAAATAATCATCATCAGTTCCCCAATACATTAAGCGTAACAAATTTTTAACCAAATAAAACTAAATGAACATGGAAAGATATCTACGATGGCATAGCTAAGCTTTAGCAGGGGTAACTTAAAAACCAGACAATGATTGGAGTCATTGCCTGGCAAAAAGTTTGAGCTAACCCCTCCGATGATCGTATCGGAAAAAATTATCTGAACAATTCTCTATTAACCCAAACCATTCAAATGTAAGAAACGGTATTGAAATTACGTGGGCTAACCCCTGTCATAATTTGCCGATGCTTCATTCATTTGAAAAACTTTAAGCTAAATGAAGATAAATGCATTTAATCCTGGCCTGTCCTTCTTTTGGATAAGCCCTAAACTGCTATTGATTATGAAATTAACCACTTTCATCCTCATGATAGCGTTAACTCAGGCAAGTGCCTCTGTAATTGCACAGGGAGTTACACTAAATGAAAAAAACAAACCGCTGTCAGCGGTATTGAAACAAATAAAGAAGCAGACAGGCTATGTGTTCCTGAGCAATGACTTTGATCCAGCGAAGGAAATATTGTCAGTAAATGTTCAGGACGCAACACTTGAAGAAGCATTGAAAGCTTGCTTTAAATCTCTATCCATTCAATATATTTTGCTCGAAAAGACTGTTTTACTTAGTAAAAAGACAAAATACAAAGAAAAACAAGAGGATATTATTGTAAGGGGAATTGTGAATGATGAGAAAGGACAACCTATCCCGGGAGCTGGCATAAAAGCCAAGGGTAAGTTGATTTCCACGTCAACAGATATAAACGGTAGTTTTTCCATTTCCGTTCCTGCTGGCGCAATACTCATAGTCACCTATCTCGGATACGAACCATTCGAAACACCAATAGTAAGTGCTGTAAATCTAAATATTACCTTAAAACCCAGTGAAAACGCCTTAGAAGAAGTTGCGGTGGTAGGTTTCGGTACACAGCGAAAAGTGTCTTTGATCGGTGCGCAATCGACCATATCGGCTAAAGAGTTGAAACAACCAGTAGCCAGTATAACGCAATCACTTGCTGGTCGCATTGCAGGGGTAGTTGGTGTACAAAGAAGTGGTGAGCCAGGTAGAAGCACCGCTGACATTTGGATTCGTGGAATATCGACGTTTGGTGGAAATTCAAGTTCACCACTGATCCTGGTCGATGGTGTGGAGCGCTCTATCAATAGTATTGATCCGGAAGACATCGAGTCGTTTACCGTCTTAAAAGACGCCTCCGGAACAGCGGTGTACGGTGTTAGGGGGGCAAATGGTGTCGTAATTGTGAAGACAAAAGTCGGTAAGGTTGGCAAGCCCAGCATTTTCCTCGACTATAACGAAGGGGTCAGCACTTTTACTAAAAAGCCGGAAATGCTTGACGGCGTTACGTATATGAACTTAGCGAACGAAGCATTAACCGGAAGGGGCCGGTTGCCAAAATACGAGCAGGATTACATAGACAACACTGCGTCTGGCACGGACCCGCTGGTGTATCCCAATGTAAATTGGATGGATGAATTGTATAATAAACATAGCCGCAATCGAAGAGCCAATTTAAATGCAAGTGGTGGCGTAGACAATGCACAATATTATGTATCCATGGCTTATTACAATGAATCCGGCTTTTTAAAAACGGATGACATCGCTCAATATAATACCGCATTGGATTACAAACGATATAATTTTACTAGTAACCTGAATTTGAAGTTAACCAATACCACAAAACTAGACTTGGGTTTACAGGGGTATGCTTCAACTGGTAATTATCCTGGAGAAAGTACAGAATCGATCTTTAATTCCGCATTGGACGTTTCATCAGTTGAATATCCGAAGATCTACCCAGGCGGTTTTATTCCCGGCCGATCTTCCAATGGAGGTTTTCGGAACCCTTATGCAGACCTGACAAGAAGAGGATACCGCACTGAGTTTTACAATCAGCTTTATTCCAATTTGCGACTAACCCAGGATCTAGAGATGATCACTCCAGGGTTAACGGCAACAGCGATGGTTGCCTTCGATTCTTATAATGAAAACTTTATCAAGAGATCGAAAAGAGAAAGTACTTATTTCATCTCGAATGTAACCGGTACAAATTCCCCTTATAAGGAAGACGGTACATTGAATTTGGTGGAGTCATTCACCAGCGGGGGCAATTATTTAAGTTTTGAGCCAAGCCGTCAGGGGAATCGTAAATTTTATACTGAAGGCGCAGTGAACTACGATCGGGCCGTTGGCAAACATCGCGTAGGTGGTTTGATTTTAGGATATACACAAGATTATACCAATCCATTCGCAGGAGATTTTGCTGCATCTATCCCCGAGCGATTCGTTGGAATAGCAGCTCGTGCTACCTATTCCTATGACGATCGCTATTTTGCTGAAGTTAATTACGGATATAATGGATCTGAATTATTTGCACCCGAGGATCGGTATGGATCTTTTCCTGCTTTTGGTGTCGGCTGGATACCATCTGGTGAAAAATTTTGGGAGCCTATCAAAAATACCATATCCTTTTTGAAGTTCCGGTATTCTGATGGGATAACAGGAATTGGCAAAATCTCTGATGCCAGACTGGTTGGGCGTAGGTTTGCTTATTTAACTTTATTGTCTGATAACTCTACTGGCTACCAGTTCGGTAAGAACTTCACGAATACTGGTGGAATCAACGTGTCAGATTACGGTGTAGAAATCAGATGGGCAGAGGTTAGGAAACAAGATCTAGGTATGGAGATTAGGACACTTAAAGATAATTTGTACTTGATCTTTGATCTGTTTAGGGAAAGAAGAACAGGAATATTTTTAGAACGTCAATCTATTCCGGGCTATATAGGCCTGGTGAACCAGCCTTACGGTAACCTGGGTGAGGTTGACAATCGCGGTATCGATGCAACGTTGGAGTATAATTTCAAAGTTGGCCAGTTCGACATTGGCTTACGGGGAACGTTTACCCATACCAGGGATAAATTGGTAAATGACGATCGTCCAGCCCAGCCATATCCATGGATGAGCCGTATAGGAGGCAACATTCTGGCCAGGTATGGATACGTAGCAGAGAAATTATTTGAAACCCAGGAAGAAATTAATAATAGTGCTACTCCTGGCTCAAAGGAAAGCCTGAGGCCTGGTGACATTAAATACAGTGACCTTAATAATGATGGACTGATCAACGACTACGACAAAACGAAGATCGGCAGGGGTGATGTTCCAAGTACGATATATGGATTTGGATTTAGCGCATCTTATAAAGGATTTGCTTTGAGTACTTTATTTCAAGGTGTTGCAAATGCAGACATTATGTTGGGCGGCTCTGGTATATTTCCCTTCAATGGTGGGGGTGGATTAAGTAATGCCTACGCAGTTGCAACTGATAGGTGGACACCGTCAAATCCCAATCAGGATGTTTTCTATCCACGTTTGGCTTATGGGGAATCTGACAATAACAACAACACATTGGAAAGCTCCTGGTGGGTTAAAGATGTCAGCTTTCTCAGGTTAAAAAGTGCACAGCTAAGCTATAATTTACCTCAAACTTTTGCTAATAAGCTTTTTGTGAAAAATGCGGCAATCTATCTGATCGGCTCTAATCTGCTGACCTTTAGCGAATGGAAACTGTGGGATCCAGAGCTTAATACTAACAGGGATGGTAGAGCAAACGGTTCCAGATATCCGCTTACAGCAACATTATCACTCGGTTTAAACGTTAAATTCTAACTATAAGAATCATGAATAAATATATATATGTAACATTTGTTACTTGCTTACTTTTTGCGACATCCTGTAAAAAAGATTTTCTCAATCAGGTTCCCAACGATCGGTTAACACTGGAAGAAACCTTTACAAACAGGGCAACAGCAGAGAAATTTCTTAACAATGTTTACAGTCAGATCCCGGATGAATTTGGTCAGCGAGATCCAAATACCGGTAGAAATGCTGGCATTTGGACTGGCGCTTCCGACGAAGCGGAATTTGTTTGGGGTTTCAATAAAGCCAACAATGTAAATATCGGTAGTTGGGACTCAAATACCGGATTCGTAAATGATTACTGGAACAATTTTTACCGGGGAATTCGTTCGGCGAGCTTTTTTATGGCAAACATTGATAAAGTTACCCAGGATATCACACCCCAGTTGATCAATCAATATAAAAACGAGGCAAGGGCCTTGCGGGCAATGTATTATTTCTATCTGGTGAGGATGTATGGACCAGTGGTGCTGCTTGGGGAACAGGTTATTGAACCAGACGCACCTGCTGCAAGTTTGCGTTTGCCACGCAATAGTTTCGATGAATGCATCGACTTTATCACTTCAGAATTGCAGTCGGCATCTGAAAACCTGCCAGTAAACCCAATTAATGATAACAACTACGGCCGGATCACAAAAGGCATGGCACTAAGTTACCGTTTACAGGCATTTCTACTGGCGGCAAGTCCACTATATAACGGAAATACAGAATTGGCTGCGCTGAAAAATAAGGACGGAAAGCAGTTGATCAGCCAAACTTACGATGCTGGAAAGTGGAAGCGGGCATCTGACGCTTACAAAGCGTATATCACTCAATTTGTGCCTGGCACTTATAGCCTTTATAGAAAAAATGACGGATCAGGTAACTTTAGTCCTTATTTATCCTGTCGCGATATCTTTTTAGATCGATTTAACAATGAGATCATTATGTCCAGAATGGAAGCCTCGATCGAAGGACGACAGTATGAATTGACGCCGTATCACAACGGAAAAAATTCTGAGGTACGCGGGTCTGGTGGCTTAGCCGCTACTCAAAATCAGGTGGATGCTTTTTTTACTGCCAATGGGCGTAGTATTGACGATCCCGCTTCGGGTTACCAGACCACTGGCTTTACAGATTTTCAGGCGCCCGGCAGCCCGATTGCTACAAATACCTGGAATCGATGGGTTAATCGGGAACCCCGGTTCTATGTTAACATCACTTATCACAATAGCGTTTGGTTAAATACAAATCATGGGAATGTGATCACTGAGATGAACAACAATGGCAACTCCGGAAAGGCGACAGGGGGGAACGACTATTCGGTGACCGGATATGTCGTTAGAAAAGCAATGGGCTTGGGAAATTGGAGAGAAAACAATCGTCCATGTATCTTATATCGTGTTGGTAACTTATTCCTTGATTACGTGGAAGCGTTAAATGAATCTACTCCAGGTGATCCTGATGTATTATTCTATTTGAATCAAATTAGAGAACGAGCTGGGGTTCCATTGTATGGTTCGGGTGTTGGTCAGATTGCAGCTCCCACCGATCAGGCCTCCATGCGAGAGCTAATTAGAAAAGAACGTAGGTCTGAGCTGGCTTTTGAAAATGTAAGGTTCTTTGATACACGAAGGTGGAAAATTGCAGAGACAACAGATAATGGGCCTATCTATGGTTTGAACGTTACAGAGAATCTTCCAAACTTCTTGACAGTGGTGCCTTTCGAAACAAGGGTTTTTACCAAGCGACACTATTTGTTTCCTATCCCCGCAAAAGATGTTAATTCGGATGATCTAATGGTTCAAAATCCAGGTTGGTAACGTTACCGATTATTATAAGATCACTTAAACACAGAGATGCGGAGTTTTTATTACGACGCATCTCTGATCATTCTTTTATCTCAATTAAACAAAATGAAAAGTATAGACGCCTCCAAAGTTATTACAAACAGTTTAGTCATCATATTAGGCACATTGCTGGTTTCCTGTGGCAAACAAAAACAAGATTTTCCGAAGCCGCCGACACCACCAGTGGAGAACAAGACTTTTACAGGAGCTGACGCCACTGCGGCATTTAATGCTTTCAATACCGTATATTATAGCCAGGTAGACCAACTGTATTATAAGACAACGGAAAGAAAAGAAATTGCTGCCATCTGGACACAAGCGATTTACTGGGATATTGTAATGGATGCTTTTGAACGCACAAAGGACCCTGTATATTACAATTTAATTGCCCAAATCTACGAGGGAGGCGCGAAGCGCTATGACAATTACAATTGGGACAACACAACAACCTGGTTTATATATGATGACATGATGTGGTGGGTAATCGCAATGACCCGAGCCTACGAGATTACCGGAAATCAGGTTTATCTAAATAAAGCTGTCGCTGGTTTCTCTCGCGTATGGAACGGGTCATTTGATCCCATCAAAGGCGGCATGTTTTGGGATTTCAGGCACCATGGAAAAAATGCGTGTATCAACTATCCAACGGTAATCGCAGCAATGCGGTTGAATCAAATAACCAAAGATGAAGCTTACTTAACTAAAGCAAAAAGCATTTACGCCTGGTCCAGGGATAACCTGTACGATATCAGTAATGGGCGTGTAGCAGATCATAAGATCGGAGAGGATGATCCTGGTTTTGAAGATTATACTTACAATCAGGGTACGCTGATCGGAGCAGCAGTATTATTATATCAAACAACGAATCTTCAAAGCTACTTAGATGATGCGAAGTTGGCTGCAAACTATACCAAAATTGTCATGAGTGATGCAAGCGGTATCTTGCCAGCTGAAGGAGATTGGAACGAACAGGGGGTTTTGAAGGCGATTTTTGCCAGATATCTTTCCAAATTGGTAGAGGTTTATTCAGGAAGTGACTACTCAAAATGGGCCAGTTTCAATGCGCAATCTGCCTGGAATAACCGCGACCTAAGTCGCGGCATTATGTATAGAGACTACAAGATCACCTGCCCTGTTGGAATTGTTCAGTCGTACGAATCAAGTAGTGCCGTGGCATTCATGCAAGTCTTCGCCCCAGCAAAATGATGCTTAGAGGAGTTCTGTTACCAAAAAACAGTATATAGTGCAGTCAAGATACCCATGATCAATAAAGAACCAATGGCAAAACCAGTGCTGACTTTAAACATAGACGTGTCAACCTCGATGGTATTTTGATCCAGGTCTTTTTGTGGTCTGAGTAGACTTATTGCAACCATAAGGATGACGATGACAACAAAGTCGATTCCCATTCTGTCGAGGAAAGGATAGTCAGGAAAAGCTCCATCAGTCCATACGGGAAGAAACTTTAAGACTGTGGAAAGTGGAATCGTGATTAAAGCACCTGTCATCGCTGCTGCTGCTGTTGTTTTTTTCCAATAAAAGCCGAGTAAGAATATGGCCAGCACACCAGGCGATATGAAACCTACATATTCCTGAATAAATTGATAAGCCTGGTCTAGTGATTTTAAGGAAGGTGTTACAATGGCCGCGATAGTCATGGAAATCGCAACAGCCCAACGGCCAACCCGTACCATCTTTTGATCTGAAGCATTCCTATTGAAATACTTTTTATAGATGTCAAGGGAAAATATGGTGGAGATGCTGTTTGCTTTTCCGGCTAATGAAGCGACAATTGCAGCCGTAAGCGCGGCAAACGCAATACCTTTTAAGCCGGGTGGCAAAAGGTTCATCAATGTAGGATACGCATGATCTGGTTTGATTACACCTGCCTGAGACATCTCTGCCTGGAATAAACCCTTGTTGTGCAGGACGTACATCACAATACCAGGTAAAACAGCGATCACTGGAACCAACAACTTCAAAAATGCTGCAAATAGGATCCCTTTGCGAGCCGTATTCAGGTCAGCTCCCAACGCACGTTGAACAATGTATTGGTTACATCCCCAATACGCCAGGTTGTTGATCAACATCCCACCGATTAGAACAGACAAGCCAGGCAGTTCTTTATAATATTTGTCGGAGGGGTCAAATATCATGTGAAAGTGTTCCGGTGCTTCATTTCGTAAAATTGATAGTCCCTTGAAGATATCTTGTCCAAATCCGTATTCCTGTGAAAGAAGTGATAGGGCAAGATAGGTAGTGATCAATCCACCAAAGATCAAGACAAGTACCTGGATGACATCCGTGTAACCAATCACTTTCATTCCTCCTAGAGTTACAATCATAGAAAATACACTCAGCCCAACGATGCTCCATTCAAAACTGATGGTTGAAATAGATGAAATGGCTAAGGCACCTAGATAAATGATGGATGTTAGATTAACGAATACATAAACAAGCAGCCAAAAAACGGCCATAATTGTACTCACCTTGTCGTTATACCGCCTGGAAAGAAACTGCGGCATCGTAAAGATTTTGTTCTTTAGGTATACTGGGATGATAAATACGGCAACAATGATAAGTGTTGCGGCCGACATCCATTCGTAGGAGGCAATAGCCAATCCCAATGCAAACCCTGATCCGGACATGCCAATGAAATGTTCTGCTGAAATATTTGAGGCGATCAATGAAGCTCCAATAGCCCACCAGGTAAGTGACCCTTCCGCTAAAAAGAAATCTTTGGAACTGAGGTCTTTTGACTTTTTCTTATGATAAATGTAATAACCATAGGAAGATACGGCAATAAAATAGACGAAGAAGACAATATAATCAGCGGTTTGTAATTGGTTCATTATCTGGTTTAGGTTAGTTAAATGCAGAATGCATACCATTCCGCATTTGATAATTTAAGATATTTATTTGTTTCCTGGAGGGAAAAACAAACATTTATCTTGCCTGAGTAAGCTCAGCTATAATTGGATTAAGAGAAAAATTCCCCGGGGCAAGTCCCGGGGAATAGCTTAATTTTTAATAAAATGTATGGAACGTTAATATCCTGGGTTTTGCACAAGTTTAGGATTTAAAACGATTGCGTTGGCTGGGATTGGCATCAAACGTCGGCGCACATCGCTGTTCGTTTTGAAGCCCCAACTACCCTCATATTTTCCAAAGCGGATCATATCATTTCTATGCCAGCATTCCCACGCAAATTCCCTGCAACGCTCTTTATATAATTCCTCTAAGGTTACGGAAGTCCAGGGCGGACTGGTTGTGCGAACTGCTCGAAGCTGGTTTACCAAAGAAAGTGCAGTTTGTCCTTGAGTGGGTGTAGCACCACGCAATATAGCTTCAGCTTTCATCAACAAGATATCAGCGTATCTGAATACTGGGATATCGTTGTTTTGATTTCTATTTGATGAAGTGCTATCTGCGTAGAACTTGTTATTGCGGTAACCCATATTCCAGGAGATTTCGTCATTTCCGACATCAAATGGTCTTGTGGCATCACGGAGTGTCAATTCTGGGGTAATTTCAACCTGATAAGTTAGCGCTTTAGCAGGTTCAGATCCCGAATAGAATTGATCAAATCCTTTGTTTGTGGTTTCAACCATAACCGGTGATCCGTCATGTTTAAACTGAAGACCTGTTATCCATTGTGCATTTCTTTTATCATTTGGATCATTGAAATTTGCGTAATATTCTGGTAAGGTGCTCATCGGCGCACTTGGCGTGTGTTTCAAACTGTACTTTTCCCTTAAAGAACGAGGAACGGAATACCTCGCATAAAACATGTGGCCATTGCTGTATCCGGGATCAAAAGGAAGCGCGAAAATAAACTCTCTAATCTGTGGGCCATTGTCTATGAAAAACATTTTTTTGTAATCGCTTTCGAGTGAATATGGCGACCCTGGAGCTGAAATAATCGCATCACACATGGTTACGGCATCATTATATCGCTGTGTACCAGTATAGACCTCCGCATTCAAATACATTTTTGCAAGAATAGCATAAGCCGTATATTTATTTGGTCTGCCATAGGTGGCAGCTCCAGCTGTAGTGCTCAAATCGGGCATTACCGCCTTAAGTTCTGCTTCTATGAAGTTGAAAACTTCTGACCTGGATTTGGTCTCAGGAGGTGTTGTTTCGCCCAGGTTGGTCACAATTGGAACATTTCCCCAAAGGTCCATCATCATAAAAAACGCCAAAGCCCTGGTGGCCCGTACTTCTGCCAGTGCGGCTGTTTTTCCAGTAGATTCTGGTGCGTCTTTTAGTAGATACAAACTTTGGTTGGCCTTACTGATGGTGCTGGACAGCCATGACCAGCCACTATTTACATGGCCATTATCTTTATCCCAGGTATGTTTATGGTGTTGCTCAAAGCGTCCGCCGTCATACCAGTTTCCTCCTCTTGCAGGCATAATTGATTCATCAGTGCTCAGCGATTGTAAGAAAAAATAGTCAGTGGCCCAATTTTGACGAAATTGAACGTATACCTGTCCGGTAAGCTGTATAAAATGTTGATCTGTTTGTGGAAAGGTTTCTGGAGTAAGTTGTGTTTTTACTTCTAAATCTAACTTGTGACAGGAAGTCATTGTAAAGGTTAGGATAATTCCTGCAGCTATGTTGATAAGATTTTTCATCTTCTTATGATTAATTAAATGATACATTTAAACCGAACAGGAAGGTCCTGGTTTTTGGGTAAAAGTTATTTGTGTCTACGCCTGGAGCCAAACCACCTTGGTTGATCTCCGGATCAATTCCTTTATATCCGGTGATCACAAACAAATTGTTTGCAGTAGTATAAAGACGAAGGGAACGTACTCCAGGAATAAAGCCTTTTTTGAAGGTGTAGCCTAAGGTTGCATTGTCCAGACGAAGATAGCTGCCGTTCTCAAGGAACCTGGAAGAATACTTGTAGGAATTGAAATCTGCTGCGGATTCATGTTCCACTTCAACAGGTATATTGGTATACTGCGCCGTGCTTGGACGGAAAAGATCAGCCCTGGTTACATTCATGATCTTGTTGCCCAATACGGCTCTCATGAAAACACTCAGGTCGAAATTTTTGTAGCTTACATTGTTCGACCAGCCGATCAACGCTTTGGGCTGCGCATTACCCAATACATAGTAATCAGTTTTGTGCTGAACCTGCGTTTGAACATTTCCGGCCGCATCATAATATTGCGATACGCCATTGGCATCTTTGCCTGCATACTTAAAAGTATAGAAGGTACCTATTGGTTGTCCGGGCGCTAAGATCTGTAATGTTGCTCCACTTTGACCGCCACCATCGGGCTGAACAATTAACCGGTTGTCGATATTAAATTCACTGTCAGAAAGGGTGATCACTTTATTGACGTTACGGGCAAGGTTGATGCCTGTGGTCCAGTTGAAATTGTCGTTAGTTATTGGTGTAGCATTTAAAACCACCTCAATACCTTTGTTACTCAACTTACCAACGTTTGCGTAAAGCTGTCCTGAAGGATAAAGGTTTTGATCTACGTCAAATAGAAGGATCAAATCTGTCGTTTTCTTATTATACCAATCTACCGAACCGCCTAATCTTCCTTTTAACATACTGAAATCTACACCTAAGTTCGTCGTTGCAGTTTTTTCCCAACGCAGGTTTGGATTCTCATTTTGTACAGCACCGTATGCGCCTTCTCTCGGAGCTCCATTGTAATAGAACTGTCCCACTGCTCCGTAAATCAATTTGGTGGTAAGTGGTGCAAAACCCAAAGAGTTTCCCGCAACTCCATAACTACCACGTAATTTCAAGGTACTTACCAGCTGTTGGTTTTTTAAGAAATTCTCCTGATCAAGGTTCCAGGCAGCACCAATGGAAGGAAAATAACCCCATTTCTCATTTTCACCGAAGACATTAGACCCATCTCTCCTGATCGAACCTTGTAACAAGTATTTATTCTTATAATTATAGTTTACCCTGGCAAAATCAGAGATCATTAAGATTTCCTGATACACGACATTTGGGTTATAATCTATTCTAAAGTCGTTAACCGCATAAGGGCTACCTAAACTTAAATTGTTATATCCAACTTCGTTGATTGGGAAATTAGTAGAACTTGCCTGTAAACCGTCATTGTTCAATGATTGCTGATAAGAATAACCAACAACAGCATTGATATCATGGTCTCCGAATTTTTTGTTCCAGGTCAGGTATGTTTCGATAATTTTGTTGGTGTTTTGGTAAGCATTTCTTAGTGCTAAGCCATTCTGTCCCACCAATGAAACGAACACCGGATTTGCCGGCGGTTCAGGTGTGTTCCTTACGTTGTTATACCTTGATGTGTAAATGCTGTTATAAAAGGCACCATATACATTCTGCGTATTTTGATAAGAAGCAGAAACATCATATGAAAAGCCAAATGGTAATTTTAGGTTTGCAGTAAAGTTTCCCAGCAAGTTTTTGGTTTTAAGGTTCTCTTTCCCATTCTCCAGCATCGACACCGGATTGTAATAGCTGGTCTGGATCAGGTTGTCAAAGTAGGAGCCATCTGGATTTTTGACAGGGGCAGTTGGTAAGTACGTCAACATTTGTGATAGTATGGTATTTCGGTAAGGCACCAGATCGGCGTCAGTAATAGAATTACTCAAACTAAATCCAATCTTCAATTTGTCGTTCAATGCCTTCTGTTCCACACCCAGACGACCAATGAAACGGTTTAATCCACTTAATCTAACAACACCTTGTTGATTGAAATAGTTGATGCTGGCATGGTAGGTGGTTTTCTCTGAACCACCACTCATCGATATATTGTGGTTATATGAAATGGCGTTGCTACGTTGCACTTCATTCTGCCAATCGGTGTCTGCACCCTTATCGTTCGCAGGCGCCAATGCCGAATTGCTTTTTGCCAAAAAAGCTTTCAGTTGCGCTGAATTCATCATGTCATACTGGTTCGAAACATTTTCTACACCAAAATAGGTGCTGTAACTAATTTGTGCTTGACCAGTTACGCCTTTTTTAGTGGTTACCATGATAACGCCATTCGCAGCTCTGTTTCCATAAATCGCTGCGGCAGCAGCATCCTTCAAAACATCGATAGAGGCAATGTCATCCGGCGCCAGAATCGAAATATCTGCTCCTGGTACACCATCTATAACGAATAATGGTGATTGTGCGCCTTCACGTAAGGTAGATGCGCCTCGCATCACAATTGCGGCGGCCCGATTGGGGTCTCCACTGCGACTGATGTTCAGGCCTGGAACTTTACCCTGCAGCATTTGTCCTACATCACTGATCGCACCCTTATTCAGGTCATCACCCTTCACAGATGATATCGAACTGGTTAGTGCTTTTCTGGTGCTTTTTCCATAACCTACAACAACAACATCTGCCAGGTTCGTACTGGCCTGGCTAATCTTTACAGTATAAGTTGCCGCATTGGTTACAGCTAATTCTTTTGTTTCAAATCCAATAGATTTGATGACCAGGACATCACCACTTTTTGCAGTGATGCTAAAAGACCCGTCAGACCCCGTTGCAGTTGCTTTTTTAGTCCCTTTAATCGAAACCGAAGTTCCCGGTACTGGAAGGTTTTGATCGTCGACCACCATGCCGGTGATCTTTCGTTCATTTTGTGCTAATGCAATGTTAAATGTTTGCGTAAGCAGTAAGAGGATACACAAGCAGCTACGCTGAAAAAGTGTAAAATTTAATCTCATAATCTGGTAAGTTTAGTTGATGATCACTGAATATTCGGTTTGTTCCGGTAGAAATTTAACATGCGGGCGCTAACCCCTTATTGAAAAAAGGTTGCGTCATTACATTCGAAAGGTTAAGTCACTAAAATTTTAGAGAGAGGGGTAAGTATTTAGCTACCAGTTCCTGATAATAAGGTTTCAATTCTTCCCAGCTTTTTTGATTGGGATTTTTGGAATAAAGATCGTAAGGGTTAAACAGGGCAACCCACTTGAACATCTCATGATCTTTCTCATTCATCAGGTGTGTGTAGGCATTTTCCCTGTGTTGTGCGTAAAACGAATGGTAACGTAACATGTACAAGCCGGGTTCAGGAATATAATCCTTCATCATATGGTAAACGTATTCATCGTGGCCCCATGACATGTGTACTTTATCTAAGCCACAGTTCTCGGTATAGACGCCGAGTTTTGCCTGGTAGATCTTATTGTTATAGTCAGGGTTTTCCTTAAAAAACTCTGGGTAAACGATCTTATCTGAATAGGCACAGCCTACAGGAAAAGTATCGCCAACTACAGCCCATTGTGGTTCGCCAAATAAACACAAAACTTTGCCCATGTCATGGATCAAGCCCACAAGTACCATCCAGTCCGGGTGTCCGTCATTTCTGATCGCTTCTGAGGTCTGAACAAGGTGCTGCATCTGGTCAAGATCAGTATCTGGATCCGAGTCGTCCACCAGCTCATTTAAAAAATCAAAAGCGCTCCAGATAGGCATCTCTTTTTTGTCGAATTTTAAATAATCCAGTTTCTTCTGCATTACGAAGTCGAAAGTCTGGTATTTGTGGTTTAGCCGATAAAATTCCTTTACCCCGTCTTTCTCGGTTTTTTCATAATCCCTGAAGTCTTCTTCTTTCTTGTCTTTGTTAATAACCGATGGGTCAGGATAACGGTTGATCACATCCGCTTCCCATTCCTCCAGATTATGCAATGGACTGTCGTTTTCGTTTGCGGAGTTTATTTGGTTAGTGTTCATTTAAATTGTTGAATTAATCCTATTGTTATTCATTCAGCCTTTATTGTAATGTTAAAGTTGTAATTTTGTAAGGTTAGATTTTGAAATTTGATTGGATTTATTTACTTAACCGATTAAGTAAATAACTAAACAAATAAACCTAATTATCCAAATTATCTTTTGCAAAATGGGGAGCATTACGATTAAAATATTGGCTAAGCAACTGAATCTTTCTACGGCTGCGGTTTCAAAGGCGTTGAGAGATAGCCATGAGATTAGTGTGGTGACCAAGCGACGTGTACAAGCATTAGCTGCAGCACTTAACTATGTTCCTCATCCTTATGCAGGTAGTTTACGGGAAAAAAAAAGCAAGACCATTGCTGTTGTGATACCTGAAGTAGCTGACAGTTTTTTTTCTCATGCATTAAATGGAATTGAAGCGGTTGCGATTGAAAAAGGGTACCACGCATTGATCTACCTTACACATGAAAGTTTTGAACGGGAAAAAGAGATTTTAAAAGATCTTGAATCGGGAAGGGTTGATGGTGTGATCATGTCATTGGCCATGAGAACTAATTCATACGATCACATCAGCGCTTTACATAAAGCTATTCCATTGGTTTTTTTCGATAGGGTATGTGAAGAGATTGATACTGCGAAAATTACAACCAATGATTATGAATGTGGCTATCAGGCAACCCAACATTTGATTGAGCAGGGATGTAAAAAAATTGCGATTTTATCGATCTCAGAATCGTTGTCAATCAGTTCTAAAAGGATGCAAGGCTATCAGCAGGCACTGGTCGACCATCAAATCCCATTTCATCCCGGAAGTATCATCAACTACAATGAAGGTCTTACTGAAAACAAACAGTTACTTAAAGACGTATTGGTACATAAGGACAGGCCAGATGGTATTGTGGCGACAGTCATTTTGCTGACTGTCGCCA
>JAPSHM010000294.1 GCA_031179845.1 Pedobacter sp. | reverse complement strand
TGATAATTACCGTTTTGCAGTGATACAGATCTCGCAAACAACCATGCGGAGTGTAATTGGTAAAATGGAGCTGGATAAAACGTTTGAAGAGCGGGAGACGGTCAACGCAACTATTGTGGAGGCCGTAGATAAAGCTAGTGAGCCTTGGGGTATCAAGGTATCGAGATATGAGGTGAAAAATATTTCGCCTCCTCAAAGTATCCGGGATGCGATGGAGAAACAAATGCGTGCGGAACGTGAGAAACGAGCTTTGATTGCAGAATCTGAAGGTGATAAGCAGGCTAAGATCAATCGTGCGGAAGGTGACAAGCAAGAAATGATTGCCAGATCAGAAGGTGAAAAAATGCGTAAGATCAATGAAGCAAGTGGTACTGCATCGGAGATCGAAATGGTGGCCATTGCAACCGCAAAAGGGATACTAGAAATTGCAAAATCGATCAATCAGGAGGGTGGTATGAACGCCGTTAACCTACGAATTGCTGAACAATACCTTACTGAGTTCGGGAAACTGGCTAAGACTAATAATACCATGATCGTGCCTGCAGATCTATCTGATATTGCAGGTGTGATTTCAAGTGTTACTTCAGTATTAAACACGACAAATCCGCCAGCCAAAAGGATATAGACCAGATTAGATCGGCTAGATAAATATCATATGCCTGATTGTACTAATTTAACAGTACAATCAGGCATTTTTCTATACATTTGCATAACTGGTTATGTAATTGATTTTGTTTATGAATTTATTTGAAAAGACGGGTAAAATGGCTTTAGGAAGCCGTCTTAGATTGATGACTGCAAAGGTTACCGAGGATGCAGCTCGGATCTATGAACTATATAACATAGAATTTTCTCCAAAATGGTTTCCCGTTTTTTATGTGCTTTCAGAAGAAGGAGCAAGGACCATTACGGAGATTGCGATTGAGATTGGCCATTCCCAGCCATCAGTAAGCAAGATTATACAGGAAATGATGGCTGCCAAATTGGTTCAGGAGGATCGCAATTCTCCGGATAAGCGGAGGAACGTAGTATCCCTGACAAAAAAAGGTTTGAATCTTTCTGGGCAGCTTGGCGTTCAATGTGCAGATGTTGATGCGGCTATTGAGCATTTAATCTCTGAGTCGCGGCACAACCTCTGGGAAGCAATTGCAGAATGGGAGTATTTACTGGAACAAAGAACTTTGTTCAAAAGGGTACAGGAACAAAAGAAAATCCGGGAAAGTAAAGATGTTCAACTCGTGGAATATGAAGACCGGTATCAGACAGCGTTCAAAGCGCTTAATGAAGAATGGATTTCCAGTTACTTTAAGATGGAAGAAACAGATTATAAGGCATTGGATAATCCCAGATCTTATATTCTGGATAGAGGAGGGAAGATTTTCGTTGCACTTTACAACAATGAACCCGTTGGCGTTTGCGCGCTTATCAAGATGAACGATCCTGATTATGATTTTGAATTGGCTAAAATGGCGGTTTCTCCAAAAATGCAGGGAAAAAATATTGGTTGGTTATTGGGGCAGACAGTTGTGGCTGCGGCAAAGGAAATGGGAGCATCGAACTTGTATCTGGAGAGCAATACATTGCTCAAATCGGCTATTAATCTTTACCAGAAGTTAGGGTTTAGAAAAGTAGTAGGGCGTGCAACACCATACGAACGCGCCAATATTCAAATGGAGCTTGTTTTTTCGTAACGGCGTGCATTTTTATTTTTCTTGTTTGTGTGATTAATTAGTACATTTAATTAAAACTTAATTAAAAAATATACTCTTAATCATCCCAATGAAAGATATATTCAACAAGATGACCCAGAAGATCACTGAGGTCAAAGACACAATGGCTGAAGGTGTGGAGAACTTGCTGCACCTGGAAAATTTTACAGATCGGTTTTCCTGCATCTCGGACAGTACAAACAACTTGTATGCCCAGTACACCAGTGAGCTAATTGCACTGTCTCCGATCATTGAAGAGATTGGATTCAAAACAACTGAACTGGAATTTAACATCAGAATACCACCATCGGTGGTTCTTTGCTTTGAAAAGCTTAAAGAAACAACGTTGGAGAAAAAACAAGAGATACTGGAGCTCCACAAAGAGAACAGGTTTTTAGCGCCAATTGTAAAAATGTTGACGACAGCAGATGATTTTCAAGATAAAGTGACACTTGGAAACTTCAAATTTGCTTCTGTTAAAATCAACCTGGGTCTTTCACCCGGACTCAACCTGGTGTTGACTCCGAAAACCAAATCGCTCCAAAAACAGATTGTAGGTTAAATAGAAAAACGTCTCTTTTTGCTGAGATCTAATGATCTCAATTCGCACGCTTGCTTTCTGTTTCCGAGCTGCCCGAGCGCTCACGGGCAGCCTTAATCTCCTTACTACCAAATCGGTAAGTACAGGTTAAGCGGAATACCTGGCTTTCCCACCGCTCGTTCAACACATAATTTTGTGAGGGTAGGGTGCTGGTGACCTTACTTTTTTGAAGTTTGAAGATGTCATTTGCCGCAAATTTAACGTTCAGTTTGCTGTCCATAAAAGACCTGCTTGCACCGAGATCGATCCGATAACGGGGAGCAATCAACAAAGTGCCATAGATTTGTTTTGATTCTACTCGACCAGTCCATTCCAGATTGGTGGATGAATTGACCTTCAAAGTATGGTTGGTATTAAAGTTGAAAGACATCATCCCGCTTTTGTAGGCTGCACCAAGCAAATTAGGCGTCTCAAATTGGTTGTGAAATATAGTTAAGTTAGTATTGCTGTTCCACCACTTAGTAATGGGAAGCACATAGCTCGTATTCATATTATAAGCTTTTTGTTTAGCTAGATTTTGAACTGAGATAAAGATGGTCTTTTTAGCAGTATCGGTTAATAGTACCTCAGTCATGACATCATTTGTGCTCTTGTACGAAAATGATACATTTAAGTTCTTTTTAAAGGAATAGGAGAGCTCAAAGGAATTGGTGTACTGAGGTTTTAAAAAGGGATTTCCCTGCCGGTAGGTGTAAATATCCAGGTAACTAATAAAAGGGTTTAGTGAAGAATAATTAGGTCGGTCAATCCTTCGGCTATAGGAAAGCCCCGCTTCATGATCTTTAGACAATTCCTGATTAAGGTAAAGACTTGGAAAAAAGTCTAGGTAATCTCTTTTTACAATCTTCTGCTCTGTAATCGAATTTCCGGTTGATCTGGTTTGCTCAGTTCTGATCCCGAGCTGAACGCTTGTTGTTTTGTACTTTGTTTTTAAACTTCCGTATGCCGCATTGATATTTTCTTCATATAAGAATTGATTGCTTCTGTTGAGGTCATTCTCCCATTTGCCGGCCAGGAGATTCTCAAATAGAAAGTTATTGTCTGCCTTAACGAAACTGGATTTGGCACCCATTTCTAGTTTTGTCTGCTTTGACAGGGGCAGTACGTAATCTATTTTAGCTCCGTAGATCTCTACCTTTGAAGGCGTAAAACTTCTAAATCTATAATCTGGCTTCGCTGGTTGCCCAGCGCCATCTTTATACATGGTATTGAAAAAGTTGTTTCGATCCTGAATATGCCGGGAATAGTCCATATCCATATTGATTTCCTGTCCAACCGTGTCCAGCACCCCATGGTAGTTCAGGTTGTAGCTGGCCCCTGTGTACGTACCATCATATTGATTTGGCGCAACAACGGCTGAATCAGTAACCGATGGTGCATCTCCAATTAGCGTGAGTACATTTGATGAATTTTCTCCATCACCATGGTATCCGTTTATGAAGAAACCCAGCGTTTGCTGATCTGTGAGGAACCAATCAATTCCTGTCTTATAGTTGAGGTTCTTCCATTTTCCTTCCGAATGACTGGTTTGATCGAAATAAGTTTGGTTTTCTTTTGTTCCATTTACGCGCCAGATGTCAGTATCCTGGAAGTTTCTATTCACCCCATAATTCCCGTTTCCATACAAATTGAACTTTTTATTTCTATAATTCATATTCACTCCGCCGTCTGCTTTGTAATTGTAGCCGTATCCTGTGCCTACATTAACTGAACCATTCATACCATAGCTCTGGTTTTTCTTCATTTTTATATTGATGATGCCAGAGTTGCCTGCCGCATCGTATTTGGCAGAAGGGTTAGTGATGAGCTCAATCGATTTAATGGAACTTCCTTCAGTAGCGCGCAGTACGTTTGCCAATTGTTCTGCCGACAGGTATGTGGGTTTACCGTCGATCATCACGGTTACACCTTGTTTTCCCCTCAAACTGATTGCTCCATCTTTATCGACAGTTACACCTGGTGCCTGCCCTAAAATGTCCAGTGCGGTATTTCCAACTGCAAGAATGCTATTTTCAATATTGAGCACTGTCTTGTCGATCTGACGTTCAATCAGCGGTTTTTGCGTTACGATCTCTACACCTTTTAGTAGTTTTGCGTCCAAAAAAAGCTGTTTTTGCGCCGCTTTGATCGGGCTGGATTGAGCGGTGATGGAAAAGGGTCCATCGATAATTTTCTTGTAACCTACCGCATAAATGGCGATTAAATAATTCCCTGTATTTAGATTTTTAAATTCGTAAGTTCCGTTGTCGGCCGTCAAAGTTCCCTTCACTGAACTGGAATCTTTAGCGTTGAGCAGACTGACAGAAACATAAGGAAATGCTTTTTGGACTTCATCCAGCACTTTACCTGATATTTCACCAGTTTGGGCATAACCGCGATTTGATAATAAGAATAGAACAAAAGTGGCAACTGTTAAAAAGGAACGTAAATTGGTTTTCATAGTGTATTTCTCTTCCATTAACGCTTTTCGGCGTTTCAAGATTTTGCTGATGATGACTTTGTTGATTAGGCGTTTAGTTGTAAATAAGACGTAAACGTCTGGAAAACGTTACAACGATTTTAGTATTTCAACAAAATAATCTCAAATTTTACGGAAAAGCTATACGTATTTACCGTATTTAGGAATGGCAGTTTTCTCAAAATTATTCACTAACTGTTTGAGTTGAGCCCGCATTTTTTCGCCGCTCATAGCCTGACCATGGCCGGAAATTAGCAATTCAGGC